>CAYJHA010000005.1:21210-44820 GCA_964369785.1 uncultured Bacteroides sp. | reverse complement strand
ATTATATTTTTCATTTAAAATCACAATTTTATTTTATACTTTGTTATGTCTTACTTTAAATATATTAAATTATATCGTAATCAATCTGTAAAATCACATCTTAACAATATAAAATAATATGCAAATTACAATTTATAATGAATAGCATTAAAAACAGATGAAAATTGCAGCTGATAATTAAATGCATTAAAGGCCTATGAAAACAACAATAATAGTGATATACTTAGGTACAATATTCAATTTATATGCTAAAGTAATAAACTAACAAATTAAAGGTGAACACATGAAGCTAATTAAAGAAATATTTTTAAAGTATTTAGTTGTAAAACTAATACTGGTTTTTGTGCTTATTTGCACGCTATTAATTGTAGGTTTGTCTTTTTTATATTATTATAATATATCTAACGAAAAATACAACGACTATTCGCAACATAGCATGAGTATTTTAGAACTTGGCAGCCAAAACTTAGAGATGAGTATAAATGAAATAGATTCAAGCATTAAGGTGTTGTTTGAAAGCAGTTGGATATGGAACGACGTTGTCAACATAAACAAAACGCAGTTCGAACAAGATAAATATATGCTTGAACAAAATGTATATGTCAGCATGCTAAACTTGTATAATTTTTACGACAATGTGCACAGCGTAAGCATTTACATTCCCACGGTTGAGACATTATATATTATAGATGCACAAACGCCAGCAAGTGCCGGCAGTGAAGTTTTCGGGGAGAACTTTGTTATTGAAAATGTTAAAGCACATGATATTCCGTGGTATGAAAACACTGTTGAAAATCCTCATTCACTTAATATAACAACAAGTTCTTTGCCCTACAATATAAGCAGGCCTATTCACAATGAAGGTGGATATAGGTTTGCACGCGCATTGCAAAACCCTTTCTCAAATAACACGGTACTATCCGTATGCATTGAGATGAGAAAGCAAGAGATGGATTTGTTTTTAGGGCCAATGCGAGAACCCTCAGAAGAAATATTAATTGTAAGCGGTGACGAAATTATATATGCCGCCGATAACTTAAATGTAGATGATATTTTTTCGAGCGACACATTGATGTTTAATAATTACTCACAGCAAAGCGGTACTATAAGAGGCGAAACTTCCAATTCATCCACAATAACTTTTTACAAAACAAATATAGATGACTGGTATATACTTAAAAGCATTCAAAACAATGTGTTAAACAAGCAACTTAGCTCCAGCGTAACAATTTACGTAATATATTCTATTTTGGCAAGTGTGGTAGGAATAATTGTTGTAACTATAATTGCTTTTAGGTTCACTGCGCCAATAATGCAATTAAAGCATGAAATTATTGAATTTGACGGCACAAAACTACCCCCCAAATTTAAAGAACGCAAAGATGAACTTGGGCAACTCCAAGATAAATTTTACGAAATGAGTACAAGGATAAGCCACCTTGTAGGCACAGAATATATACTAAAAATTAGAGAAAAAGAAGCGCGAATAAACGCCATACAGCAACGAGTTAATCCTCACTTTTTAAACAATGCACTGCAAACAATAAATGCACTTGCAGTTCAAGAGAGTAATAGAGATGTCGAACATGTGGTGCAAAGTTTAAAAAATATCTTACAATACAATTTAAACACATCTGACGGCTTTACAATTTTCAGAAAAGAGCTTTCTGCAAGTAAGGACTACATTGAAATACAAAAATACAGATACCCAAATAGAATTAATGTGGAATATGATATTTCTCCCGACACATTATCGCTTATAATGCCATCTTTCATAATGCAGCCTATACTAGAAAACAGTTTTCACTACGGGTTTGCAAACACTGACGGCTTATTTAAAATAAGAATATCATCTTATTTTAGCAATGACAATTTTATAATTGATATTTGGGATAGTGGGCAAGGCTTTTCAAACGATATCCTTTTTAAACTAACAGAAGAATTTAAATCCACCTATACAGCAACTGATATGACAGAAAAAGGGAACGGCCTTAAAATAGTTAATTCTTTGATAAAATTAAGCTATGGAGAGAAATATGGCGTAGCAATTTCTTGCGGCAAGGATTATGGTGTTACAGTTACTTTGTGCTTGCCTATTCATCAAGGGGGAGAATATGTTTAAAGTTATTATAGTTGATGATGAGCATAATAGTAGGGCTGTTGTAAAAACTTTTGGTTGCTGGGATAAATATGACATGACTGTTTGCGGTTTTGCCGGTGACGGCAAGCAAGCACTTTATATGATAAATGAGTTTTACCCGGATTTGCTTATTATTGACATGAATATGCCTAACATGGACGGCGTGGAGCTTTTGTGCGCTATCAGTACATTTGAAAAACCGCCGAAAGTTATAGTTTTAAGCGGCCATAAAGACTTTGCCTATGCACATGCCGCACTGGGCTATGGCGTTATAGATTATTTGCTAAAGCCTTTAAGCAGAGATGAGCTCAATGCCTCGTTAAAAAAATTTGTTGCAATTGCGGAAAGTGAAAAAGTAACAGGCAATGCTCTTAAATCACAAAACAACCGGCTTAACACACAACTGGCTTTTTATCTTCAGCACAGCGACAAAAACGAAATATTACAGAAAACTTGTGAAAACGCAGGCATAACACAGTGGCAATTGGCTGTTGTGTTCGTCAACAACGAGAATGCATTAAATGATATTATTAATAGCGACACAACTGATGATTTATTTGTGCTAAAATTACAATGGGAGCATACTATATATGCTTTGCTTTTAAACAACAATGGCAATGGTAACTTACAGCTTCTTAATAACATTGTAGATACATTAAAATTGCGCTATGATGCGAAAGCGGGAAGCATTGAGTTCGGCAAAAATGCTGAGACACTTCAAGATGGCTTTAATGCATCGCTTGCTGAATTAAACAGCAAGAACTTACTTTTAAAAACAGACGCAAGCTTTATAAACATAGACGTTTTAGCAATAAAAGACGATTTGCAAATGGGGCGGCTTCACACAATACCCGAAGTGGTGGAAAGTTATATTAACAATTGCAGCAAAAGCGGTTTATTAACTGTTGTGAATGTATGCGATTTTTTAAATAAGCTTGCCAAAATAGTTGAAGTAGTATGGTGGAACAATAATTTAGAAAGCCCATCACCTGACATTACAGCCCAGCTAAACAAAGTAAAGTACACTTTTTCAAGCGAAACTATTTTTAGCTCACTGCGTGAGATAGCAACCACTTACTACAATTTTTTCAACAAAAATTCGTATAAATTTAAAAAAGACACTATTCAAATTGTTAAAGAATACATTGATGAAAACATTGGACATAAAATTACTTTACAAATGCTTGCCGACAAATTTTTCTTGAACAAAGAATATTTATCACGCTCGTTTAAAACAAAATACTCGAAAAATGTTACAGAATATATAAACAAGCGAAAGTGCGAGTACGCAAAAACCTTATTAGGTGCAAGCACTGTTAAGGATGTTGCAGAGCTTTTAGGCTTTGAAAACGCATCTTACTTTAGCAAGGTATATAAAAAGCATATGGGAGTTTCGCCTAATTCAGACATTTAATTTGATTGCGTTAAATTAAAAAGCATTATTTTGTATTTATTAAAATCCAAAAACAAATGTAGGGGCTTTATCTATTTCATTTAGAAAACTATGAATTAAACCTGCTTAGGGTATATTTTGCAGTTTTCATAGCGAAATGGTATTTGCCTCTATATTTATTTTAGAAAAAGCATGCATGTCAATATTGTACATACACAAGGTCAATATAGTTTATTTTAAATGTCTCACAAAAATTATATATTATAAACAACAAAAATGATTTTGGAGGTCATTATTATGAAAAAGTTAATAGCTATCCTTACATGCATTTTACTTGTTTGCTTCTCACTTAGCTCATGTGCGGCACCGCAAACAGAAGCCCCGGCAAGCCAGGAAACCGAAACGACCGGTGAAGATACACAGCAAGACGCCGGCGACAGCGATGAAAACGTAACAATAAGGTTTGTCAGCTATGGCGCTTCTAAAGCAGAATTGTTCGGTAGAATTGTTGATGATTTTAACAGTAGCCAAGATAAAATTACAGTTGATTTTACAACAAACACGCAAAACTACTTTGCACAGCTTAAAACACAGCTTTCAACAGGCGAAGCACCCGATATTTGCACACACTTGATAGGTGCCAGAATGACACCTTATGTGGAAAGTGGGCATTTGTATGACCTTACAAACGAGCCATACATGGAACTATTACAGCCGTCAGCACTTGAATCGTCAACAATAGACGGTAAAAATTATGCAGTGCCTCTCGACGCACAAACGTTCGGTATGTTTTATAACGTTGATATTTTTGAAGAAAATAATATTGAAGTACCCACTACTTATACAGAGTTTGAGCAAGTTGCACAGCAATTGCAAGACCTTGGCATAACTCCGTTTTCTGTAAACTACAGGGAGGCATGGTCTGTTGGCCAATTTGCAACAATTGTATTCTCTCCCCTTGCACTTCCTCAATACTATGAAAACGAAGATACATTTTATGAGGGCAACTATACATTCGACACACCGGAATTCAGACAACTTTTGACAGCTTACGACCTAATTATTGCAAATGCACAAGACAGAGCTGTTGATACTGATTTATCAGGCCAATATGCACTTTTTGCAGAGGGTTCGGCAGCTATGATGCCTGCCGGCAACTGGGCAATACCGCAAATAAGGAAGCTTGCCCCAGATATGAACGTTGGTATGTTCCCAATTCCTGTGTCTGAAAACGCTGAGGAAAACAAATACGCTGTTGACTATGCACTATGCTTGAATGTTACAGCACAAACACAACATCCTGAGGCTGTGTCAGAGTTTATATCGTATTTCTTAAACTCAACAGGCGAAACAAGCTTCTATTATGAAGCAATAGGCGTTCCGACAGGTTTAAAAGAAACAACAGATAAAATTGACCCTATATCAGAGTCACTTGTAAATTCACTAGGTGAAGAAAACACTGTTAGATGGTTCCAAACAGTATTACCGGAAGGCTTTGACAGTGAAGTATGGAGCTTTATGCAAGAATATGCTACATCAGGCAGCACAGACCACGATGCAATTATTGCAGACATAAATTCTGCTTTCGAGCAAATAACTTCAGGTTAAAAAAATTCGGGGAGTATGCATTAATGCATATTCCCCGTCGCATTAATACAAGCCACGTGCTGTTAAATTTTCGGAGGTTTAAGCCATGAAACTAAATAAAAAAAATAGGCAAATTTTTGATTTTGTAATATTTGTAGGTCCGCTACTTTTTCTTTACTGTATGTTTTTCTTAGGCCCACTTGTTCAAGGTGTAGGCTATTCATTTACAAGTTGGAACGGCTTAAGCCCAAACATTGAATTTGTAATGTTCGACAATTACATAAAAGCTTTTAGCGACACACGTTTTCACGATTCTATAGTATTTTCCTTTGTATATACTTTTTTCTATGTTATAAGCATAAACGTGCTTGGGCTTTTAGCAGCACTTGCAATGAACCGCTCTATGCGCACACAAAACACTTTGCGTGCATTACTTTTTGCGCCGTATGTACTTAACATAGTAACCATAGGTTTTATTTGGCAGTTTATTTTCGGGCGCTTGTTCATAGGCCTTGCAGAAGCTACCGGTTTTGCTATTTTTGAAGTTAGTATGCTTGGCGATTCAAACAACGTAATGCTGTCGTTTATAATAGTTAAAATATGGCAATCTCTTGGCTATTTTATGGTTATCTACCTTGCAGGGCTTCAGGCCATACCGTTAGATGTATTGGAGGCTGCAAAAGTTGAAGGTGCAAATGCATGGTACACTTTTTGGAAAGTAAAATTGCCACTTATTGTTCCGGCATTAACAGTATGTGTTTTTACAGCACTTGTAAACGGGCTAAGAATTTTTGAGCTTGTTATGACACTTACAAATGGTGGGCCCGGAAGAGCCTCAGAGTCTATGGCATTGAATATTTATAAAGAGGCATATGAAAAATCAAACTTTGGGTATGCCAGTGCAAAATCTGTTATATTGCTTGTTATAATTGTAATATTCACAATTATACAGCTTAACTTTTTCAAGAAACGTGAGGTTGAAGCATGAGTATACAAAATAAAAAGCACAATTTCCTATTTGAAGTTGTTGCATGGCTTTTTTGCCTTGCATTCTTTAGCCCTATGTTCTTTGTAATAATAAACGCATTTAAAGACTACAAAGACATTGTTCTCTCCCCTATTGCACTTCCCTCACGCCTTGCTTTTGAAAATTTTGTCTCTGCCTACGAATACACCGACTTCACAAGAACATTCTTCAACAGCTTTTCAATATCTGCAATGGCGTCTATTGGCACTATGCTTCTTGCGTCAATGGCATCGTACATGCTTGCAAGAACAAATACACGCTTTAGTAAATGGATTTTCACTCTGTTTATGCTCTCAATGATGGTTCCTTTCCAAACTGTTATGCTACCTATTGCCCAGGTTAGCAAAAATTTGAACATGAATAATAACCTCATCGCAGTCTCAATAATTTATATGGGCTACTCTTGCTCTCTTGCAGTGCTTTTGTACCACGGTTTTGTAAAGGGCATACCTAAAGAAATTGAAGAGTCTGCTTTTATAGACGGGTGCTCAAGGCTAAAAATGTTTTTCAAAATAGTTTTCCCTCTTTTAATGCCTATAACAAGCACAGTCTTAATTATATATGCACTTCAATTTTGGAACGATTTGCTTATACCGCTTATTTTAATAAGTGACAAGGATATGTTTACAATACCGCTTGCACAAATGGCGTTTTACGGCCACTTTACAACTACAGACTGGAATTTACTGCTGGCAAGTGCAGTGCTTACAAGTTTGCCTATGCTTATTTTATACTCAATATTACAAAAGAAAATTATAGGCGGCCTTGTTTCGGGTGCTGTTAAAAGCTAATTGCACCGCATTATTAATTGTTGGAGTTGCTATTTATGAAGTTTGCCCTACACGAAAGCACAGAAAATATTTTTAAAAATACAAGCCCTAATAATTGCACAAAAAAAACGGTGTACATTGCAAAAAATAGTTTTAAAGCCGTTCAGCTTGTGTTAAGAAGTTGTGAAAACGAAATTGTGAATGACATTAGAATTGACGGATTTTCTAACAACAACAATTTAAAAGTTAGCTTTTTTAATGTTGCATACACTTTCTTTGAGCCAATGGAAAGCCCTGTTTTCACAAACATCATGCCCTATCCGGACGGCGGTATGTTTCCCGACGCTCTCATTGCGTTTTGTGCGCCGCTTGAGGTGCACAAAAATGAAACTTGCGCTATATGGGTTTCGTTTTACGCCGATGAAGCAGTGCAACATGAAACTTTGCCCTTAAAATTAATTTTTAGCACAGACAAATGCGATTATTGCGCAGACATTGAACTTATAATTTTAAACACCACAATACCGCCATCTTCAAAAAGTAAGTTGAGCATAAGCTACTGGGCATGGAATGCAGGGCGCCTGCTTGAGAATGATGAAAATGACGAAATATTTTTAAAATACGGTTGTGCGCGCTACACCGATAATTGGTGGAAAGTAATTAACAATTTTGCAAAAAGCTGGCGACAACACAGAATTAACGAGATACTTATTTACCCACAAGTTCTTCTTGCCGATGGTGATAATACAAGTATTTCACCCACTGGCTACTATGCATTTGATTGGGCTAGGTTTGACGAACTTATTAATTGCCTTTATAATAATGATTGTGTTAAAACAATTAGTGGCTCACGCCTTATTTTCACAAAAGGTACAGTTACAAGCGAAGATGAATACTACGCTTATATTTTAACAAAAGACGAAAGTGGCAAAATAAAACGAGACCTTGTTGCTGTAAACAGTGATGCTGCAGAAAATTGGTGGAAGCAATTTTTGCCTGCGCTTGAAAAGCACCTTGTGCACAAAGGGATAATAAACGAGTATAGGCAACAAATAGGCGATGAGCCACATACCGAAACTCAAATTAGACAGTGGAAGTATGTTAGGGAAAAAGTTAAAAAATATGCACCTATGCTAATAATAGGCGATGCTTTTAATTGCCAAAACAACATGAACATAATAGAAAACGATATTGACGTTTTTGTGCCGCGCTTAGATATTTATGAAAACAACAAACATTTTTATGATAGCAAAAAAGGCAAAGGCCTTGTGTGGAGTTATGTATGCAACTTCCCAAACGGAAATGCGCTTAACCGAAACGTAGACCACCCTGCATGGATGGGGCGAAGCCTTATATGGCTCACCGCACTGTATGATTTAAGCGGTTTTTTGCACTGGGCTTGGAACATGTGGCAAGTGCCGCTAACAGCATCTAAAAGCAGAGGCCACGGCTATATTGTTTTGCCAAACGTAAAAGATTTTGATGTTTACAGCACTATAAGGCATGAAAACTTGCTTGAAGGTGCGCAAGATTATGAACTTTTAATTATGCTAAAAGAACAAAACCCTGAGCTTTTTATTGATATTGTAAGCTGTGTTGTAAAGTCAGCAACACAATATGAAACTGATACGTTGTATTTACAAAAAGCTTACGAAAGACTTTACACTTATTTTAATTAGACATAACATATTTTATTTAATTGAGAGGGCACTAACTTGAAAAGACATAATATTGTTCTTATAATGACAGACCAGCACCGTTTTGATTGCCTTGGTTGCTACAAAAACAACGTTATTCAAACGCCGAATATAGACTGGATTGCTTCGGGTGGCACGCTGTTTTCCTCAGCTTACACGCCGTCACCTTCTTGCATTCCGGCAAGGGCGTGTTTAATGACAGGACAAACACCATGGAACACCGGCATTTTGGGCATGGGCAAAGGGCAACACGGCATGGGCGTAAATTTTAAAGCAACGCTGCCGGGTGAGCTTTCAAAAAACGGTTATTACACAAAAGGTGTCGGCAAAATGCACTTTTATCCTCAGCGCTCACTTTTGGGTTTTCACAGCACTGTGCTTGATGAATCCGGTAGGATTGAAGATGATAATTTCAAATCTGACTACATGAAATGGTTCGATGAGCAAAAAAAAGGTGATTACACTCCTATCGACCACGGTGTGCACTGGAATTCTTGGATGGCACGCCCTTACCACTTACCCGAATACATGCACCCCACTGTTTGGACAGCAAACGAAGCAGTTAAATTTCTTGATACAAACGACCCATCTATGCCGTTCTTCTTAAAAGTGTCTTTTGCAAGGCCTCACTCGCCATATGACCCACCTGAATACTACTATAACATGTATAAAGATGCACAAGTTAGCCCACCCGCAATAGGCGGCTGGGCCGATTTCCATGATGTACCCTACGACGCCGCTGAATTTGATGCATGGAGAGGTAAGAAAAAAGACAGCGAGATAATGGATGCAAGAAAAGCGTATTATGGGCAAATTAGCCACATTGATAACCAAATAGGGAGAATTTTGATAAAATTAAAAAGTATGGGCGAGCTTGACAACACAATGTTTATTTTTACGTCTGACCACGGCGACATGCTAGGTGACCACAATTTATGGCGCAAAACTTATGCATATGAGGGCTCTGCAAAAATTCCGCTTCTTATAAAATTGCCTAAAGGTTATGCTGAAAATACAAGCCATGAAGTAACTGCCCCTGTAAGCCTTTACGACATAATGCCTACTGTGCTAGACTTTGCAGACATACAAATACCCGCCTGTATAGACGGGCAAAGTTTACTACCTCTAATCAAAAAAGAGAAAATAAGTTGGAGAAAATTTATACACGGTGAACACAGTGAAATATATGCACCCGAACAGGAAATGCAATATGTAACAGACGGCAAGTACAAATTTGTATGGCTTCCAAAAATTGGTGAAAAGCAATTTTTTGACCTTACAAACGACCCATATGAGCTAAACAACTTAATTGATGACAACGAAATGGCTGAAAACATTATGATATTTGAGCAATATTTATGCACGCAGCTGAGCGAGCGAAACAACGGAACAGCAAGTGCCACTGCGCTTATACACCAAACCAATGAAAACGTTCAAATATCTCCGCATTACAAATTACGGCTTGACAGTTCTTCCTTTAAGTGGATGTGATGCTTAAATCAAACAATCTATTGAAAACAAGCTATATTAATTTTATTTTTTAGAAACCAAGCTTTCTTCCAATTTTTCGCTTTTTGTAACTAAACAAGGCCGCACCATATAGGCAATTTAATATAATATTAAGGAGCTTTTCACATGAATTACTACAACACATCAAAAGAAGACCTTGGCACAAACGCAAAAATTCCTCTGCTAAAACTGGGCGACAGCGGTGAAGTTTTCTATGAACTTGCGCTTGAAATGATACGTGAAATTGAGAGTGCGAATGCAGAAAACAGGCAAGCTGTTTTTATTGTACCCGTTGGGCCTGTGGGTCAATACCCTGTTTTTGTTCGCTATGTAAACAAAAATAATATATCGCTAAAAAACTGCTACTTTATTAATATGGACGAATATTTAACAGACGATGAAAAGTACATAGACAAAAACAGCGCACTTAGTTTTAGGGGCTATATGGAACGTGAAGTATACTGCAAAATAAAAAACGAGCTTTTAATGCCTGAAAGCCAGCGTACTTTCCCGTGCCCCGAAAACCCTTCCGCTGTTACACAGCTTGTTGAAAAACTTGGTGGTGTTGACGCTGTTTTTGGCGGCATAGGCTTAAACGGCCACCTTGCTTTTAACGAGCCGCAAACGAATTTAAGCGTTGAAGAATTCTCAAACCTTACAACACGTGTTTTAGACATAGCGCAAGAAACGCGCACAACTAACTGCATAGGAGACCTTGGCGGTGCAATTGAGCACATGCCTAAAAAGTGTGTGACAGTTGGCATGAAAGAAATTTTGAGCGCAAAAAAAATAAGGCTCGGTGTTTTCAGAGACTGGCACAGGGCCGTTGTGCGCCGTGCAGCTTATGGTGAAGTAAACACAGAGTGCCCTGCATCAATTTTGCAAACACACGGCGACGCAATAATATACGTGAACGATAATGCAAGCAAAAAGGCATATTAAGCCAAACTTAATTTATACCCGTTAATTTTTGTCTTTGGAAAAATCCACTAAATTGAATTAGCCTACACAAATATATGCACACCGTGGGGCAAATGCAAAGAATTTATACAAAATAACAAATTATTAAGTATGCTTGACTTATCAAAACACATTTGTACTATCCCCAAAAATTGAAAGGATGGTTAATATAAATGCCACTTATACCACTTCGACCTATAATGAACGCGGCAGAAAAACACAACTATGCACAAGGCGGCTTCAACGTAAATGCCGTTGCACAGGCAAAGGCGGCAATTGAAGTGCACGAAATGCTGCGCTCGCCTGCAATATTGCAAGGTGCAGATTTAGCAAACGGCTTTATGGGCGGCTGTAAAGATTTTATAAACGCAACACTTGAACAAAAACAAGAGGGTGCAAAAAACATTGGCAGCGCTGTTAAAAAATTCGCGGTAGACAGCAAAATTCCCGTGGCACTGCATTTAGACCACGGCAAAGACTTCGCCTCTGTAAAAGCCGCAATTGACGGCGGCTACACGTCTGTAATGATAGATGGCTCTTGCCTACCGTTTGCCGAAAACGTTGAACTTACACGCGAAGTTGTAAAATATGCACATGAGCGCGGCGTTACGGTAGAGGGCGAACTTGGTGTGCTTGCCGGTGTTGAAGACCACGTAAACCATGAAAAATCTACATATACAAACCCACTTCATGCAATTGAGTTTTTCAAGAAAACAAAGTGTGATTTGCTTGCAATAAGCTATGGCACAATGCACGGAGCAAGCAAAGGCAAAGGTGTAAAACTGCGCACACAAATTGCAACGGCAATTAAGGAGTGTATGCTTCACGAAAATATTGACGGCACGCTTGTCAGCCACGGCTCGTCCACTGTGCCAAAATATATTGTAGACGAGATTAACGCACTTGGTGGCAACATAACAGGTGCGCATGGCATAGCTTTAAGTGAGCTGAAAGCGGCAATATATCAAGGCATACGCAAAATTAATGTAGACACTGACATACGCCTTGCCGTTACACGCAATTTAAAAGAGCTTTTTGCTTATAACGCAAATTTACAAAATAGTGCATATATAGGTGAAATTTTCACTTTATTAGAGAGCAAGAAAGAGCAATTTGACCCGCGTGTTTTTTTAACACCAATTATGCAAACCGTAATGTACGGCGAAATAAACCACAGCGATTTAACGCTTGTGACAGACTGCATTGAAAAAGGCGTTAAAGAAGTAATAGGCACTTTAATTGTAGAGTTTGGCAGCGTGGGCAAAGCACCACTTGTTGAGCTTGCAACGCTTGATGAGATGGCGGAGGTTTATAAAAAAGCAGGAATTTAAAGTGCTTGCTTGTTTAAATTTATCGAATAATGTTTTCTATTGTTTTAGCTTCAAAATATTTATACAGCTTTTTGCGCTAACAACATTTACAGGCACTTTTTGTAGTTGCAACGTTTAGATATATAAATAACGGCTCTACAAAACCACCTGAATGATAAAACACTATAACATCAGGGTTAATTTCCTTTGCAGCTTTTATTATTGCTTTAAGGCGTGGTTTTATCCACTTACAATAAAGTTCTTCGCCCATCATTAGTGTTAAACTTATTATTCACTTTTTTAATTATATCCGGTGACAAAATAACTCGATAGGCACTCTGTCATAGCCTTTTTTCTTATCAATGATATAAAATCATCTCTATTCGTCATTAAACCTCCACTATATGCACAGCGCTAATATTTTTATTAAATCACCACAACTAATTAGCGCAATTTTTACACTAGTAAAAAGCTGTGTTTAATGCTACAAGTAACTTTCCCTCTTTACAAGTTCGGAAGAAAAAATTTGTGTTTTCGGTGCTGTCTTTCCCTCAATTAATTCAATAAGCGTTTTAACTGCAACATCTGACAATTCTCTCACTCGGTTATCAATGCTTGATAATGTAGGCGTAGAGCACTCGCACAAAATTGAGTTGTTTATGCCTACCAAAGGAAGTACACGCCCATCTTTTTGCATAGCTTTAAGTGCGGTAACTGCTATTAAATCATCAACGCCAATCAATGCATCTATTTGTGGGTTTTGCTGTAAAAACGCAGAAATTTCAAGCATATCGTTTTCAAGTTCAACCTCTGAGAGCTCTGACAATTGTAAAGTTGCACTTTTTTTGCAAAGTTCTTGCATCGCCTCATTATATCCAATCAATTTGTTCTTTGCACTAAATGTAGGCATCCTATAAATAATTGCCGGTTCTTTGCACCCGCTTTTATCCATATCATAAACAAGTTTGTTTACCGCATTTTTTTCATCACAGTATATACTGTAAACATTTTCAAAGTCAAAGTATGCGTTAATTGCAATAATAGGTATAATTTTTGCGGCTTCTTGTACATGCAAGTTTTCGTCTTCTTCTTTAAAAATAGAACCAACCAAAATTATGGCATCTACCCTTTTACTAAGCAATGTTGCTATGGCATTTTTTTTGCTCTCAATCTCGTAACCGGTACAACACAGTATTGAATTAATATGTGCCTTTTGCAAGCCAACTTCTATTACTGAAACTGCATTACCATAATATAATTGTGCAACATCTGTGCACAGTATACCAATCATTTTCATAGAGTTATGCCCAAGGCCCTGTGCAAACGCATTTGGGGTGTATTGTGCCTCTTTAATCACGCTCAAAACTTTTTCTTTCGTTTTGCTTGCAACGCTTGAGCTGTTGTTTAACACACGCGAAACGGTTGCTGAAGATACATTTGCCAGCCTTGCTATGTCGTGGATATTCATTTTATAAATACCTCTTTTTGTATGCAAGTACTACCTTAGGTAGCATAGATAGTATTTAAAAATACCTACCCCTTGCAATAATTTAAATTTGAACTTGGGTACAATACGTCTAGCTTGTCCTGCCAATATTTTAGCATACTTTTAAGCTCTGTTGCAACATCACTTTTTTCTTTAATTAAATTATTTGTTTGTGATACATCTTCATTTATGTTGTATAGCTCGTATATATCATCTTCAAAAAAATGCAAAAGCTTATAATTGCCGTATAAAACGCTAGCCGCAGGGGTTCCACCTTGGTTGCCGTAATGGGGGTAATGCCAAAAAATAGGTCGTTTTTTTATGTCTTCACCTTTTAAACACGGCATAATATTAATTCCGTCTATGTCCTCTTCGCCATAGTTCACTCCCGCTATGTTTAAAAGTGTTGCAAATAAATCGGGCGTTGTTGTAGGTGTTTTGCAAGTTGAATTTTGCTCAATTACACCATTGTAGCACATTATCAATGGCACTCTTATACCGCCATCGTACACCCATCCTTTGCCCTCTCTTGCAGGCGCGTTACATGTGGGCGAGCCCTCCGCAGTGGATAATCCCCCGTTATCAGATGTAAAAATTACTATTGTATCGTCA
This sequence comes from uncultured Bacteroides sp., assembly GCA_964369785.1. Taxonomy (GTDB): domain Bacteria; phylum Bacillota; class Clostridia; order Oscillospirales; family Ruminococcaceae; genus Ruthenibacterium. The sequence goes on along the minus strand of CAYJHA010000005.1, from coordinate 30,329 downwards.
ATTTTATTTGTATCCTCAAGCACTTTAATTAAGCGCCCAACATTTTCGTCAAGGCTATAAATAAGTGCTGCGTATTCCGGGTTTGATTGCACCACACGCCTTTCAATTTTCAAGTGGCTTTTATGTTCTGTTGGGAAATAGTCGCCTGTTTCAATTGCCTGAACTTTATCAAGGCCCATTTTTTTTGCTTTTTCTTCAAAATATTCAATGTGCTTTTGCTTTGCGTCTGTTGGAACATGTACGGCATAATGCCATAAGTTAAGGAAAAACGGTTTGTCATCACAGTTCTTAATTAAACTTATAGCTTCATCTGTAAGTCTGTCTGTCAAATATTCTCCCTTTGGGCCATCTTCCAGTGTTTCTATGTTGTAAGGGCTAAAGTAACCTTGTGGCAAATAGCCAAGGTGGCAGCCACCTAAGTTAATGTCAAAGCCGCATTTGTCAGGGTAGAATTCACTCTCGCCAAGGTGCCATTTGCCTATGTGCCATGTGTTGTATCCGTTCTCACTCAAATAATGGGCAATTGTCTTTTCGCTTTTAGGTAAATGGTCAACATACGGTGCGTCTATAAGTTTGCCTTTTGATGGGTGAAAATTGTCTGATGCACGACGTATATAATTAGTTACACCAAGCCTTGCAGGGTATTTACCTGTAAGCAAACTTGCCCTACTGGGCGAGCACACAGGGCAAGCTGCATATGCATTTGTAAACTGCATGCCTTTTTGTCTCAGCTTATCTATATTAGGGGTTTCATAAAAACTGCTGCCTGTACACGCTAAGTCTTTATATCCCATATCATCAACATAAATAAAAACTATGTTTGGTTTTTTTTTCATATCACTAACTTGTTTAGGCTTTACACAGCCTACCTTTCATACACTTTTCAATACTTTCAAAATATAAAGTTTCGGCAGTACATTTTAACTTATGTTTTAACGTAAAATGTACTGCCTTATTTTAAAAATTACTTAGGTATTATCAATTTTCTCGAATTCTTCTTTCACCGTGTAATAAGCTTGCTTTTTATATTGCTTATCGGCACTTACAAGGCCTTTAATGTTGTATTTATTTTGCCATGCATTCATTCTGACAGGCGACTTAAAATCGAAAAGCAGCCACGGGAATAAACCCTGTACATTCCCGTTTGAATACTCAAATTGTTTTTTATACACTTTTGCCTGGTGGTCTTCTGTGTACAATTCTTCATCGTCGCCAAAATGCCCGCAGGCTGCACTTGCACCTGTTTCAGATATTACAAGCGGTTTATCTAAGTTTGTTCTTTCAAAAATAACTTTTAAAATTTCATAATCGCGGTAATACCAGCCGCAGTATTCGTTAACAGCAACTATGTCTATGCACTTTGCAAGGCGGTCTTCTATACTAAGTGTATCAAAACTGAAAAGGCAAGCTGCACATGTTGGCCTTGACGGGTCTGTTTGCTTTGCAAGGTCGTTTAACTTGCTCATATATAAAAATCTCTCGTCTGTGTCGGGGTTTTCGTTTCCTATGCCCCAACATGCAACGCTTGCCCTGTTGCGGTCTCGCAATATAAGCTCTTTTAGCTGACAAGCGGCATCATCATACACATAATCTTCTTCAAACATAAGCGCCCAGTAAACAGGTATTTCTTCCCAAAGCATAATTCCAAGCTCATCCGCAATTTGTGCCATTTTTTCGCTGTGCGGGTAATGCGATAGCCTAACTATGTTGCATCCCATTTCCTTTGCCGTTTTAAGCATGTGTATGCGCTCATCATCTGTAAGTGCACGGCCGTTTGTTTCGCTTTCCTCATGGCAACAAACACCTTTAAAATAAATAGGCTTACCGTTTAGGCAAATGTTTTTGCCCTCTGTTTTAATTTGTTTAAACCCAATTTTTTCTCTTTGTTCATCGCCTTGTGCGCTTACAATTACTTCATATAGCTTAGGTGTTTCGCAACTCCACAGTTGTGGCATTGCTTCAAACACGCCTTTTGCTTTGCCTGTCTCATCTATTTCAAAATTTTTGTCTATGCCAAGTTCGGGTATTTTTAATGTTATATTTTCACCCTTGTCAAAGCCGCAAGCAGTCGCCTCAAAGCTAATATTGTTATACTTATCATTTGGCACAAGGTATAAAAACATGTCTTTTATATGCTTTTTTGGTACCTCAAAAAGCTCTACACTTCTGTATATGCCCCCGTAATTAAACCAATCGTAGTTTATTGACGGTATTTGGTCAACTTTTCGTGTATTATCAACTTCAATAATAAGCCTGTTCTCTTTTTGCAGGTTATTTGTTACGTCTATTGTAAAAGGTGTAAACCCGCCCTGATGCCTACCCAAATGTACACCGTTAAGCCAAACGCTTGCCTCATAATTTGCGGCACCAATTTTTAAGTAAACAGTGTTATCTTTGTTTCCGTGGTATTGAAATTTTCTTGTGTAAACCGCACTGCCTTCATAATATAAATATTCGGGCTTTAATGTGTTCCAATTTGAGGGAACATAAACTTTCTCCCATTTATCAAAATCACAATCGACCGGTATATCTCTACCCTTTGTGTCGTAAAATTTTTCAGCGTAAAACTCTTTTCTGTAAAAAGTATTGTACACATCAATGCTAAAATTCCAATAGCCGTCAAGTTTTGTGCCTTTTCTGCCTTGTGTATACAATGAATCGTCTGCTTTAATAAAAGGTGTTGCAAACTTTTTTTTAGGGTTTAAATTAAAAATATGGTCATAGTGCTTTTCCATTTTGCTCATTGTAATCTCCTAAATACAATAGTTTTTATTATAATAACCGATACCTATTGTGTTTCTAAACGTATATTTTTCTTTCTCTGTTTCGTCTAACGCACACGCTATCATTGCAAGTGTTGTACTTCTAAACCAAGTGGCAAAGCAGTTGCTAAGGCCTTGTGGCTCAAAGTAACCGCCGGCCCAGCCGTCCATTCTTCTAACATGCCAGCCCTTTTCGTCTGCAAAGCCGCCATCATCGTTTTGGAAAGCAATCAGCTTTGGCACATATTCAATAAGTGCTTTTTTTATGTCGGCTTTTCTGTAATTATAGCAAAGCATGTTCACTAAAATATCAACAACATCAATGTCAAGGCAAGCAGATTGAACACCGGGCTTTATAAATTCAATGCAGTGGTCTATAACTTTATCTGCGTTTGGTATTTCTTTGTTATAGTAGTAGTAAATGTGGTAATTATGTGCTGCACCCGCCATGCCCTCAAGTAAAGGTGCTTTGCGCAAATTGTTGTTTGTTCCCCAGTAGCCTGTATTTTGGTCTTGCGTGTCGTTATGCCATTTTATTATTATGTCAATAAGCTGTGCCAGCTTTGCATCGTCTTTGCCCTCAAGCTCACCTATTAAAAAGCTTGCCAAATTTACAATGTTGTTTCCCTCAAGCCATGGGTTAAACATCTTTCTGTCATCAAGCCAGTTTTTTAAATAAGTTTCATCGCAAAATGGCTCTATAAATTTTAGCGGGTATTTACACTCACCACCAAGGCTTTTTATTGCGCCGTATGTATAATTAGTTACGTGGAAATTTATATACTGCCACGTATATTCAAGGCTTAGGCCTTTCCAAACTTGCCTGTCTGTCATTTGCGGCATTTTAAAATAGCCGCTCTCCTGTTGAAAGCTGTTAAAATAATCTATTAGCGAGCTTTTTTGCGCATTTGTTAAGCTTTTGTATCTTCCTGACAAAATGCTTGCGTGTGTTGCATTGTAAGTTGCGGCAAGACACATGCTTGGGAATTCATCAACGTCATGAAATGAACTGCACTTTTTAATGCCAAAGCCGTTTACACCCGGCACATTAATATTAGCTAAAAAATCGCTTGCTTTTTCTATTGAACTTCTTATATCGTTACAAATATCCATTTTATCACCCTTACCCTTTTACACTGCCTGCCGCAATGCCTTCCATAACTTTTCTTTGAGTAAACAGGAACACAACCACAACAGGTAAAGTTAAAACTGTAGATAATGCAGCAGTTTTCGATAAATCGACACCGAGCTCGGAGTTAATGTTCACAAGCATTGACGCAAGGTTAAATGTGCTCATGTCCATTGAGAGCATTTGCGTTGACAGCCAAAAGCCCCAGCTTGTTAAAAACGAAATTAAAAGTGCAGTTGAAAAAACAGGTTTCATAATGGGGACCATTATTCTAAAAAACAGTTTAGTTTCGCTTGCACCGTCTATTATTGCAGCTTCTACAAGCGAGTATGACACCGAAGAAAAAAACTGCCTAAATAAGAAAAACGGAAGTGCAGCGCCCCAAGCACCCGTTGAGCTTGCCAAAATTATACCCATAAAATTGTTTTCGCCGTATAAAAAACCACTTTGAATAACAATTACATACAGCGGTATTAATAGCAAAACAGCAGGGTACATAAGGCTTATTAGAAACGACTTCTCAATAAAGTTAAAAAACGGCAAACTGCGCTTTCTGTATAGTGCGTAGCCGGCCAAAGATGTTGACAAAACAACAACAAACGTAACGCCACCGGCAATAATAAAGCTGTTGAAAATGTAGTGCCAAATGCTATAACCGCTCATTTGCATAATTGATTGGTAGCCACTTAGTGTCCACTCTTTTGGTAGCAAGGAAAGCGGGTTTTGAACTATTTCAGCCCCGCTTTTGAACGAGCCAAACAGCATCCATAAAAACGGGTATATCATTACAAATGAAATTGCAGCCAGTAAGGCATAGATAATTAATGTAACTATCTTATTTTCAGTTTTCATCTTGTTTACCCCCTAATTTTAGGCCTACCATAGTTATTGCTATAATAATTAAAAACAGTACTGTTGCAATTGCTGTTGCACTGCCAAAATTCAAACTTTCGTATTTTGAGTATGCGTAATAAGACAAGAAGTTGGTTGAGTAATTTGGGCCACCAAACGTAATAATTCTGGCAACTGTATATGTTTTCATAAATTGAATAAAGCCATAAACCACATTTAGCACAATTGCCGGGCGCAAAGACGGAAGCGTTATATAAATATAAGATTGCCACGCAGTTGCACCGTCAATATCTGCGGCCTCATACATTGTTCTGTCTATAAGTTGATAGTTAGTTAAAAATATTATTGTGTAAAGCCCAACGTGTTTCCAAAGTTCTATAAACATCAGCACCAAAACTGCTATGGTACTGTTAGTAAGCCACTCTACCGGTGCAATGCCAAAAAGGCCCAAAACTTGGTTTAATGCACCATTGCTGTTAAAAAATTGTTTCCAAACAACTGCACCTACTACGTCCGGTGTTATTACCGGTATAAATATTGCAAGTTTAAAAAACAATTTTCCTATTTTTAAATGCTTGTAAGATAGCAGTTGCGCAAAGCACAGTGCCACAACCATGTTAAGTGCGACAGACGCAACTGTATATGTTAGAGTTAATCTCAACGAATTCCAAAAATATTCGTCCTTGAAAATTTCGATATAATTATCAAACCAAACAAATTCGACCCCTGTAAAAATAGTTGATGTATCCGTGAAAGAAATAAAAATACTTTGCACAAGTGGATAAATGCCAAAATATATTGATAAAACGGCAAATATTCCTATAAAAGCATAGAGTATACCATAATTTTTTACCAGTTTAATTTTTTGTTTCACAATGCACCTCAAAACATGTATAATAGTTGCCTAAAAAGCGTTTAATTTTAAACCTTGCGGATTATGCAGGCTTTGTTTTGCCTGCATAATCCGCATTTAATAGGTAGCGTAATTACTACACTGTTATATTATACTACTCTTTATTGTCTTCAATTGCAGCATTTACATCAGCGTGTAGTTGTGCAACATTTTCTGAAATTTCTTCGGCAGAACCTGAGCTAAATGCATTTGTCAGCCCTTTTTCATATGCTTCATTCAATGCTGCGTAATAGCCAAACTCTGCAACATATGCATCAATTGCATACATGGGAACAGATGAATCGAAGAATATTTTTTGATTTTTTGTTAGAGCTTCCATGTCTACAAGGCTGTAATCAAGTAGTGAGCCCATTGTTGCAAAACTTTGCTCTTGCGGTGCTTGGTTTAAAGCATAGCTCAAGTAAACTTTTGCAGCTTCAATGTTTTCTGAGTTTTTAGGTATAGAGAAACCACGTGTGTTCAAAACAACAAGGCCGCCCTCTGATCCATCAATTCCCGGGTAAGTTGTTGTTGAGTATTCGCCAACGCCACTGCCTTCTTTGTCCCAGTTTCCTGCGTTCCAGTTTCCAACCCTGAACATACCAACGCTACCGCTCTCAATTTTTGTGTACATAGCAGCAAAATCTTCACTTGTTGCATCTTTGTCCCAGAAAGCATTTTCGCCTGCATAAATTGAGATAACGTCTTCATAATACGCTGCATTTTTTTCAATTTGGCTCTCAGGTGTTGAATTTAGCCACAAATCGCTCATGCCAGCGCCTGATAGAAGTAGGTTAAATGATTGGCCGGGGTCTGTTCCAAGGTGCATTGTAAAGCCCGGCATTCCTGCCGCTTGATAGCTTTCACCTAATGCAATAAATTCATCCCAAGTTGCGGGCAATGTGTCTGCTGTAACATCAACACCCTCAACGTCTGTTTTAACGCCTAGGCCTGCAATTGTTCTATTAACGGGGTAAACTATAAGCTCGCCACCTGATTGTGACAATTTTAAGTCAGCATCAGTAACTTGGTCTTTTTGTGCACTCGCGTCTAAAACGTCAGACACATCAACAAAACCTTGGTTCGATTGTTGGTGCAAAATAAGCATACGTGAAGCATCATTAAACGCAAGGTCAACGCCGCCTGTTGCTGTTGCAGCTTGCAATGTTTTAGTCATAAATGTTTCGTTGTCGTAAGCAACAAGGTTAACTGTATAGTTTGGGTAATCATTTTGCATCTCAGCTTCTATTGCTTCGAAATAAGGAATTCTCTCGTCTCCACCGGAGTACCAAACAGTTAGCTCAACAGCTTCGTCGCTCCCGGTTGCATCTTCTTGTGCCGGCGCTTCGCTCTCAGCAGGTGCTGTGCTCTCGGCAGGTTGTGCCGGCTGTGCGCTGTTTGTACACGCTGCAAGCATTGAAATAGATAAGATAATGCATAGTAGTAATGTCAGTTTCTTCATCGTTTAAAATCTCTCCTTTTTATTTGTTTAAACTTTTTGCGCAAATGCTAACTTAATATTTTATTTATCAAAAAACAAAATGTAACTATTTACATTTACGTTACATAAATATTATAACATTTTTTGCAGATAGTCAATAATTTCGTCAATTTTGTTGCATTTTTATGTAAAATTCTACTAATTTAACAAATTTTCAACTGTTTTATTGTGCATAAAAATTGTATATAGTTACAATTAAATGACATTTTGTATAATTTAACAGTTGAGAGCGCAAAACAATATTACGGCAATAAAATATCCGCAAAGCACTCCACACATATTGCAACTACAACAAATGTTTAGCACAAACTTATATTCTCTTGCCCAAAATTTGATAAGAACAATAAATTAACTATGCTTCCTAATCGCCATTCATATCTTCATTTTTCACAACCTTGGTAGTATGCAGGTACAGCAACTTAGTTTTAGTTATATTCAATCACTTATTAGTAGTGAACACTCTAACAAATTAAACTTTAACTCATATAAAAACGGCTCTACACACAAAAAAATCACTAGCTTTTTAAAGCAAGTGGAGTTAACATATTAATATTACTTTTGTCTCATTATTAGGGGTTGCTTTACCGCTAACTCGCCCCCCCAGGTGAGCTACACCCCGTATTTTGTTTTATTGCGTTTTACCGTAACTTTTGTATTTTAGGTAATTCACCAAGCAAATTTAACCCAAAATTAATCCACATTTTTTAAAGCTGTTAATAAAAATAAATGTGAATAAAACTATTGCTTAATCCATTCTTGTTTTATCAAAGAGCTATATATTTGTCAATAACGCTTTATTTCAGTTTTTTCAGTGTTGATTATATCCAAAGCGGAATAGGCTCAGGAAGTTGCGGCCCACAGCTAAACACAAAATATCAGCTGGACAAGAACTTTAATTTCAAGTTTTCAATAGTGCCACAAGTGTAATTTATAATTATTAAAACCCTGTAAATGCAAAACAACCGACAGCTAATGCTATCGGTTGTTTTAATTTTGTCTTGTTTTGTGTATATTTCAAGATAGCGACCGCTTCAATGGCATCCATTTTACCGAAAACGAGTTAGCGGGCAAAACACCCCTAAATCTTACAGCTACTCTTTTTATACAAATTTTAAAACATCTATTATTTCACAACATAAATACTGAACAATATACTTATAGTACTGCTTAAGAATCAAACTCCGCCAAGCCCTCAATTGCATAAGCTCTTATTGGGCAAGAATCAAGCCCAACAATTGGCAGCGGCGCATATGACATAAAGAATACTCTTTTTTCCAATTTATCAAGGTTTTTCAGCACTTCTAAAAACACAATATCTTCTGCCATGAGTATATCATGAAACGCTTTAACATCTTCTAGGCAGTTTTCTATTGAAACACCATCACCAAAGCCTACGCATTTCACCTTTTTATCTCTAAACCACTCGGCAGCTTCTTTGCAAATAAAAAGCCTCTCATCCTCTTTCGTATTCGTTTTTTCTGTGAATGGGTCAATTCTATATGGCGAGTCAAGCAACACTATGTCGCCACTTTTAATTATATCTCCACACGTTTTTTGTAAATCGCTCGGCATGATGTGTGAATTTGGCTCCATGTGCGTAATATTTACGTATATAGCCCTACCCATAAAAGTTGTTAGGGGTAATGCTTGTACATCTGTCCAATCGTCATCATGGTGGTATGGGCACTCTACATGGGTGCCCAAATGGCTTGTAATGTCAACTGTTGTGTGAAAATCCGGTATAGGGCCGCCTGTATTATAACGTATTAGTGCGCAGCGGCGCGCTTCCGTTTTCGGGTCCAATTTCTTAGTTAAATCAACTACTCTAAGGTTTCCCATATTATATGTAGGCATACTTTTCCTCCGTTAATATTTTGGCTAAGTGTCCGCTTTTCGGTATATTTTTGCAACTTAATACTACATGTATATTTTTTGTCGAGATGGCGTCAAATGCCCTTTGATAAAAGCGACTCTATTATCATA
>CAYJHA010000005.1:0-21110 GCA_964369785.1 uncultured Bacteroides sp. | reverse complement strand
TTTTTTGTCGAGATGGCGTCAAATGCCCTTTGATAAAAGCGACTCTATTATCATAACACCGGAGCCTAGTGTTATCGTATCTTCATTTATATTACTGCGTTGAAACTCAATAGAATTTGTGTGAAAAGCACCTATTCGCCTTTTTGCACTTTCTACTGCAGCATTATAATATAGTTCCGATTCTTTCACTAAAAGCCCTGATAAAACTACTGTGTCAGGACAAATTAAATTGATATAATCTCCCAGTGCCACACCAAGCACTGAAGCTGCATCAGATACCACATTCATTGCTGAAACATCGCCGCTTTCTGCCGCTTTGCAAATGTCTCTGAATTTTTTTGTTACAGCTTCTGTGCTTATTTTTGAATTTACTTTTTCAAGGTATTGCTCATTGTAAACTTTTTCTATGGCAGGTATTGATGCATAGCATTCAACACAACCTGTATTGCCGCAAACACATTTATCCCCGTTTAAATTGACAGTCATGTGTCCGAACGCATCTTCGCTTCGCGGTGCATTGCTTATAATTTGCCCGTCCATTATAACTGTACATCGTGTAGACATAGCGCTTCTTATATAAATCATGCGCTTTGAATTCTTGCCTTTGCCGTGTAGATACTCAAACATAGCTGATGCATTTACACTCTTGTCAATCACTACATTTTCACATATTTCTTCTTTTAAATTATGCATTAAAGGGTATTGCACCCATGCTTCGTTTAAGTGAAAAGCGCGCGGCCTGTAAAGCTTTCCTGTTTCTCTGTTAAGCGAGGCAAAAACACTTACGCCAACGCCGCACACATTGTCTTTACTTATAGAAAGCGAGCGTAACTGCTCGTGAAAAGTATTGCTTATTTTTTCAATAGTCTCTTTCGGGTGCACACTGGAGTCAATAAAGAATTTCTTAACAGCCAACACCTCAAGCAGAAAATTCATAATAGCAACTTCACAATATGTAGACGATATGTTGACAGCTCCGACATAAAAATTATTTTTGTTTATACCGTACAATAGGGGCTTTCTGCCACCTGTTGACTCACCTATCCCATATTCCACAACAATTCCGCTTTGTTCCAGCGGTTCCATCATTCTGTTAATTGTTGTTATTCTTCTCTGCATCAAAGTGCACAGCTCACGTTTTTCAATTGGGTTTTTCGCACGCATGTGCTTTAATATTTTTAAACTTCCTGCAGAAAGTGACTTTAAAAAATTGTACGAATTAATAATAAAACACCCTCAATAAAAATAAATATTATCCCAGCTTCGGTATCGGTGAAAACAGTGCCGGCTTTGTCGATTTTATAACTTCTTCGCGTCCGCCGTATTTTTGCAAAATTTTCTTTTGGTCTTTTTTGCTCTCTGCGTCCATTTTCTCAACATCAACAATATCGCGCAGTTCTTTTTCCATGTCTTTTAAAACATTTGCAAATGCAGGGTCTTTTGCCAAATCGTTCAACTCATTAGGGTCTTTTTCCAAATTGAAAAGTTGTGGCTCTGCGTTTACATAGTGTACATATTTGTACTCGTGTTTTCTAACCATGTACGATGCATCGTTAATGCCGAATGCATAATATTCAGAGAACATAACTCTGTCTTTGTCATCTTCACCTTTTGCGTATTGCCATATTGGTTTGCCAGGCAAAGCTTCGTCCTCTTTTGTAGTCTTCGCGCCTACACAATCAATTATACTTGGGAAAATGTCTACAAGTGACACCGGTGTTTCGCTTGTTGTGCCTTTTGGCAAATCGGGCCCGCTTGCAACAAAAGGTACACCCACACTGTTTTCGTACATTGTAGATTTGAAATATAGCCCGTGCTCTCCCATAGTTTCACCATGGTCTGAAGTGTAGATTATTCTTGTGTTTTTGTCAAGCCCACTCTCTTTTAAAGCGTCTAGCACAACGCCAAGTTGATGGTCCATAAATGAGCACAGCCCATAATAGGCGCGAAGTGCGTTTAGCCCTTCTTCCTCTGTTACATCCTCTGTTCCGCAATAGCGGCGGTAGTTGTCTAGGGCCGGGTGGCGCGGCCATTCATCTTTTTCAAACTGAACAGGGCGCAAAACGCTGTCGTTGTCCGGGTATAAGTCCATAAATTCTTTAGGCACTTTAAGCGGGTAATGCGGTGTTATAAATCCCACAAATAGAGCAAACGGCTTTTCTGTTTTAGTTCCCTCATTTTTCAAATAATCTGCCGCTTGTTTTGCAATTTCTTTATCATACGCAATATAGTCAGACGTACCCTCGCCTGCCTCAATTATCGCATCACGGAATTGAAAGCGTGTTATTTCATCATCTCGAATTTCACCGTATAAATCACCTATCGCATTTTTCAAGTTTAACGGTATTCTTTGGTCGTGAAAGCCCGTTTCTTTGCGTGCGTCCCTGTGGTGAAGCTTGCCTATTGTTGTTACGTTGTAGCCTTGTTCATGCAAGCGTGTGCCCCAGCTTGGGTGCTCGCCCTCAAATGGGTGGGCATTGTCCCAATATCTGTTTGCAAATGCATATTGCCCCGTAGCAAGTGCTGCCCTTGCAGGAACACAAACAGGAGAGTTGCAATATGCCCTATTAAAGCGCACGCCCTCACTTGCAAGTTTGTCAAGGTTTGGTGTTTTTGCAAGGCTGTTTCCATAACAACCGCATGCGTTTTTGCTGTGTTCATCACTAAAGATAAACAATATATTCATTGGTTCCATATGTATTACCTTTCTTTTGCTTATTTAAAATACAACTAAGCTTTAGCTGCCTTTGCAGCTTTGCTTTTTCTATATGTTTTTATTACGTTCAACACAACAATAAGAACTGTCAGCCCTAAAAATACGCTTGCAATCGGCCTTGTAAAGAACGTCCAGAAATTTCCGTATGTTGACATTAAACCACGGCGCAAATTCAGCTCTAACATCGGGCCTAAAACAAAGCCAAGAACGAGCGGCGCTGACGGGAAGTTAAACTTACTAAGAGCATACCCCAAAATTGCAAACAAAGTAATTGACCAAACGTCAAACAAGCGGTTATTAAGTGCAAATGCACCAAGGCACGCAAGTGAAATAATAATTGGGAATAAAACATTTTTTGGTATTGAGAGCAATTTTAAGAAGAACGGTAAACCGTAAAGTTGAACTACGAACATCATTATGTTTGCAACTATTAAGATAGCGAACATTGCATAAATTAAGTTGCCGTTAGTTTTAAACAGCAGCGGCCCTGGTGTTATGCCGTGTAGCATAAATGCGGCAATTAAAATTGCTGTTGGTGCGTCTCCCGGTATACCCATTGTTAAGAGTGGTATCATTGCACCGCCAGAAACGGCATTATTTGAAGTTTCAGACGCAACAAGTCCGTCGATAACGCCCGTGCCGAATTTTTCAGGGTATTTTGACGCATTTTTTACAGAAGAATATGCAAGGAAGTTTGTAATAGCACCGCCAAGGCCCGGAAGAATACCAACGCCTGTGCCTATGCCTGCCGATATAAAGAAGTTTTTTAATTGGCCTACAAACTCTTTGAAAGTTACACCAATGCCCTTTGATTTGTAATTGAGAATTTTAAGCTCTGTCTTAACCGGGTTTTCTGCTGACTTAATTATTTCCATAACGGCAAAAACACCAATCATAACAGGCAACAGCTCAAAGCCGCCGTCTAAATCAGGTATTCCAAAAGTAAACCTACGCGAAGCGTCAACAGGTGCCATACCCACAGTTGTGAGCATTATACCTATTAGTGTACTTACTATACCTTTCATAATAGACGCACCAGAGAGGCTTGATATTAATGTAAGTGAAAAAACTGCTATTGCAAAATATTCAACAGGCCCAAAGCGCAGTGCAAAATCTGCAAGGCTTGGCGCAACAAAGAAAAGCACTATAAGGCTGAAAAGCCCGCCGAGCAGTGAGTATAGCGTAGCAACACGCACAGCTTTTCCGCCCTCACCGCGCAGTGCCATTGGGTAACCGTCGTATGTAGTTGCAATAGAGGCAGGTGTGCCCGGTATGTTAATTAAAATTGCAGTAATTAATCCGCCGGAAATACTACCTATGTAAATACCTAGCAAAAGTGACATGCCGGTAATTATATCCATTGTGTACGTAATGGGTAATAATAGTGCTATACCCATTGAAGAAGTCATGCCCGGTGTTGCACCAAAAAATATACCAAGAACTACACCCACAAGGCAAAAGAGAAGAGCCTCAACAGACATTATCTGCGAAAAACCCTCAGCAAGCATTGAAAACATGTGATTTCCACCCTTTCATTTTAGAATAAATTCCCCTGTGGGAGCATTAAGCTGAATACATTGTTAAACAAAATATAAACTGTAGCCGTTGTTATAGCGGCTATTACAACATAAATGATAAGCTTTTTTATACTCTTTTTCTCTGCAAGAAAATACATTTGTGACGTTAAATAAAGAAATGTTGAAGGTATAAAGCCAAAAAGCTCCATTAAAAAAACATAAATAAAAAGGCTAATTAAAACTACAATTGTATTTTTGTAGTTTGGCTTAGGTGCTGTTTTTACATCAACAAGATTTCCATCTTCATCAATTTGCTTCACCTGTTTGCCTCGGTTATTTTTTATTACATTGTCAATTATCAAAAACAAGCTGCACGCTATAAGTATTCCTCCGCAAATTTGCGGAAAAAGACGCGAGCCAACAAGTGGGTCAATTATAGAAAGCTCAACGTTAAAAGTCATTGCAAAATAAATGACACCTATAACTAAAAGGGCCACACCTGCAATGAGGTTTTTGTTCTTTTCCATTAGCAAAACCAATCCTTCCTTTAAAACAAAGCCCCCTCAAAGCGCCCTTGCAAAAATTTAGCAAAATTTTTGCAAGGCTTGCGCCTGTTGGTGGCTTTATAGTTCAAAATATTAAAGTTACGCGCTATATGAAGCGAGTATTTTATTATTTATTGTGTTGCCCTATTTTCCATTATTTCAATGTCGCCCTCGTATCTTGACATACACTCATCAAAATAAGGGTCAATTTCGTCAAGCGCCAAATAATCTACTGTAATGTCAAGCGCATTAGCTTCTGCAATAAACTCCGGGTTTTCCGAAACAGCTTTTACTGCCGCGTCAAACTTTGCTACAATTGCAGGGTCTGTGCCTTCCGGGAAGAAACTTCCGTAATATTTTTGTGTAACATACTCAAGGCCAAGCTCATTAAGTGTAGGCACATCGGGGTAGCTTTCTACTCTTTCTTCTGATGTAAATGCCAAAATATTGAAGTCGCCCTCTGTTACATAGTCTTTAACAAGGCCAACAGGTGCCTTCATAAAGTCGATATGCTCGCCCAATACGCTAGGTATTTGGTCAGATACTGCGCCGGCGTCAACCATTTGGAATTGAACGCCAAAGTGCTCTTCCATTGCTGCTACAACAGCCCACTCACTTGTGCCCATGTCAACGCCAAATTTGATTGTGCCGGGGTTTGCTTCTGCTGCGGCAACAAGTTCATCCATAGTTGCATATTTTTGGCTGTAAAGTCCAACTGTATAAACTTTCATGTTAACACTTGCATTCTCAAATTCATTGTGGTCATAATCAACCGTGCCTGCAAGTTTGCTTGTTTGCAATGCTTCATGCGTAAAAAACATTGTGTAACCGTCGGCATCTGAATCTTTTGCTTGCCTTGAAGCAATTGTTCCGCCGCCACCCGAAATGTTTGTAACAACAATTGTAGTGTCAAGCTCGGGCTCTAGGTGTTTTGCAAATAAACGTGCGGCTGTGTCAACACCACCGCCCGCATTATAACCAACAAGAATTTGAATTGGTTTTTCCGGCCATGCAATATCTTCTGCCATTGCTGTTTCTTCTGTATCTGCTGTATCTTCTGCCGTGTCTTGTGTTGCTGCGCTTTCAGCTGCAGGTTCGCTTGTCGCAGTTTCCCCTGCTGTACAAGCTGTAAATGCAAAAATCATTAATAGTGCCATAAATATCGCTGTAATTTTTTTCATCGTTTGTTTTCTCCTTAAAAATATTTTTCAGCCTTTAATCGTGACTTTGCTTGCTCGGCTTTTCATAACGTTATTATACAAATCGCTTGTAAAGTGTGTCAATAATAAAAACTTTAGGCACTTTTTATTTTAATTTTTCATGGCATTTAGTGGCTTTGTAGACTTTTTCACAAATTGATATTATCTTAGCGTTAAAAAGTTTTTATCAACTATTGCTAAATTAGTTCAATTATCTTGATATATTTTGTTTATAATTTTCATTTTTAAAAACTAATTTAGCTATTGACATGTAATATTTGTTTGTGCTATTATTTGCAAAATTCAACAGTTGCTAAAAAGGAGTTCGTTTTATGAACATAATCAAAAGTGTTTGCACGCCATCTTTTTTTCCGAAGTCACGATACAGTCTATACGAATTTGAGCGCATGGCTCATTTTTTAGCCGAAAAAGGAATTGAGTGTGCAGAATATTGTTATGATGGTGACGGCCGCGACAAAATAGGCGCTATTTTGCAAAATACAAAGCTATCAGGTGTGAGTATCGCAATAGCAGAATTAAAAGAAAAAGAACTGCACCTTTGCAGTGTAGACGATGACAACCGCAATAAAGCAATAGCATTTGTAAAAGCTTATATGGACGAATCAATGGCGAACAACGTTAGCCATGTTATGATAAACTCCGGCAAGTCGCTAGCTAACCCTCATGTTGAGATGGAAAAGCTCAAACTGTCGCTGTGTGAAATATATGAGTATTCGCTAAAGAAAAACTATGCTTTGCACCTTTCAATGGAACCTTGTGACTCAAATATCTCTGTATTTCACCTTGTGGGCCCTGTTGCAAAAGTTAAAGAAATTGCCACATCTGTGCGCAAACTTGGCGTGCCACTTAATATAACGCTAGACAGTGCACACGTAGCAGAAGAGGGCGAAGATTTTATGAGCACGCTAAAAGCTATAAAACAGTTTTGTAACCATGTTCACTTTGCTAACTGCTACATAAAAGACAAAAATTCGCCGCTTTACGGCGACAAACACGTAGCATTTGACTACCCCGATGCCGAATGGAGCTTTGAAAAATATAATAACCTCTTAACTGATTTGAGCAAAATGTACAGCAGGCAAACTTTACAAATTGCATTAGAAGCTTTGTGCCGCACAGATGACCCTTATAAATATTTTGTTGAAACATGGGCAAAGTTGCCAATGCTACACTAAAACACAAATTTGTTTAATGAAAACAAAGAATTTTGCACACTTTAATAATAAACCGCATTTGTAAGTTTTAAATCTACTAATGCGGTTTTTGTGTTACATAAAAAATACGAATAATATTTTTTATCTTTTGACATACTGTCGCGCTTTTGCAAACATCACAACATCATACATAGCATATTTTTTTATGTTGTCAGACAATATCAAAAGCTGTTTGTTTGTGTATTTTGTATTAATAATTTACATTAATTTGTTGAATTAGTCAATAGAAAAACGAAATAACTTGTGTTACTATTAGTTACATCGAAAGAATTGATTTCATTGTCAGACAACAGACTTTATCTGAAACACACTATTTTATATAATATACATACTTGATAAACCCACTTCAGTTAATAGGCACCTACATGGTGTTTATATATAAAAATAATAAAAACGAGGAAAAAGAGTATGAAAAAATTATTAGCAATCATTTTAGCATTATCCCTAGCACTTACTTTTGCAGCATGTAGCACAAGCGAAGATGCACAACCGGCTGCAGCAAGTTCAGAAGAAGCAGCAGAGCCTGCAACAGAAGAAGCAAGCGGCGAACCAATTGTGTTAAAAGTGGGCACAGTTATTGCCGGCGACACATCACCCGTTCTTATGGCATTTGCAGCAATGAAAGAAGAGCTTGATGCAACAGGACGTTTTGATGTTCAAATTTTCCCTGCAAGCCAACTTGGCAACGCAGGCGACATTACAGACCAATGCCGTAGCAACGACATCCAAGTTGCAACTGTTCACACACCAAGCGTTAGCGCAACTTTAACAGACCTTGCAATTTTAGAGCAGTTCTACTTATTCGATAGCATGGACCACGCATTTAGCTTCTACGGAAGCGAAGGCGGCGCAATGTTGCTTGAAGCTTATAAAGAAATGGGCCTTGTAGGCCTTGGTTATATGCCAATAGGTGCGCGCGAACTTTCAAACTCAAAATTATCAGTAGTAAACCCAGAGGATTTTGACGGTTTGAAAATACGTGGTTACAACGCAATTCAAATTGCAGCATGGGAAAGCATTGGTTGTTCACTATCATCAGTTGAGTGGAACGAGCTTTTCACATCTATGCAACAAAAACTTATTGACGGGCAAGAAACATCAATTGTTAACTTCAACAACGAAAAATTCTACGAAGTTCAACCTTATGTTTCTTTAACAGGCCACCAAATTGCAGCTGACGTTTTAGTTGTAAACGAAGGGTTCTACAATTCTTTAAGCGCAGACGACAAAGCACTTTTTGACGCAGCAATGGCTAATGTAATAGCAATGCAAAACGAAGAAGTAGTAAGCCAAACAGCTTCACTTTCAGAAAAATTGGAAACAGAAGACGGTGTTACTATTAACGAGCTTCCGGAAGAAACAATGCAATTTATGAAAGACAACATGATTCCTGCTTCTCAAGAACAAATTTTGGCTATGATGGACCAAGCTGTTTATGACGAGGTTATGGAATACGTAGAAGCAGCACGCTAATTATAATTTAAACTTATTTATTACTGTTTTGGCAAGGCACAATAAACCTTGCCAAAACTTAAGTTTTACAAAACGGAGGGTTCCCATGCAACAAATTAAAAAAATTATTAAATGGCTAGACGTTAACCTTGAGCCATTATTTATTCTTGTTTTATTTTTATCAATGACAACACTAATTACAGTTCAAGTTATTTTGCGCTTTGTGTTTGACGCCGGCCTTGCGTGGGGAGAAGAAATTTCTAAATTCTTGTTCGTTTGGATGGTGTTCTTTTCAATAGCATGTGCATTCAGAAACAACAGGCACATTTCTGTCGCTTTTATTCGAGATTTATTCCCTGTTTTTGTTCGCAAAGTAGTTGTAATAATATCTGACATTTTAATGATAGCCCTTATGGTTTTTCTGCTGCAAGGCTCCGTTAGCAACGTAATACGCACAGCAGAATTTGGAGACATGGCAAACACTATATCTTTAAGTATGAATTTTTTATATGTTTCTGCCGTTGTAGGCCTTTCAATTTCATTAATACGCATTGTGCAAAGCCTTGTTTGGAAAATCAAGCGTTTCAACGCTTCTTATGATTTGTTTTTGAACTTAAGAGGTAATTATAGCGGCGTTGAGAACACGTTCTTTATTCCAAAAAGCCAGCGTGCAGGCTTTGTTGCAACAAGAAGCGAAGAAGCATATGAAGAGGAAAAACAAAAACTTTATAAGCGAAAAAAACAAACAGGGGGCACTGAACAATGATAGCAACATTATTTTTGATTTTTATCGGGCTTTTAATAGTCTCTGTTCCTATAGGCGGCGCACAAGGCATAGCGTCTGTGGTGCTTATTTTAACAGAAGAGCCTATCTCTATCGAAACATTTGCAAAAGCCATGATTTCAGGCTTTAACTCCTTCCCATTAATTGCAATACCGTTATTTACGTTCGCCGGCGACATTATGGGCAAAGGCGGCATTTCAAAAAGGCTAATAAACGTTGCAAAACTAGGCCTTGGTAACATGACAGGCGGCCTAGGCATTGTTTCTATCGTTACATGTATGTTCTTTGCCGCAATATCGGGCACAGGCGGCGCCGCCGTTGCAGGCGTAGGGCTTATTATGATACCCGAAATGGCAAAAGCAGGATACAACAAAACATATGCTACTTCTATGGTAGCAACAGCAGGCACAATAGGCGTTATTATTCCACCAAGTATTTGCATGGTTGTTTATGCAGTTGCGGCAGGTACGTCTGTTACTGCTATGTTCACAGCAGGTTTCCCCGTTGGCATTTTAGTTGGTTTATTCCTTTGCGGTTACTGTTATTTTTCTTGTAAAAAAGCAGGTTACAAGCCCGTTAAAGTTAAGTATACAGGTAAAGAAATAGGCAAAGTTCTCTTAGAAGCACTTCCCTCTTTCATTATCCCCATAATAGTTTTAGGCGGCATTTACGGCGGTGTTTATACACCAACCGAAGCGGCCGGCATAGCATGTGTACTCGGAATTATAATAAGTGTTTTTGTTTATAAAGAAGTAAAAATAAAAGAAATTCCATACATAGCATATCGCTCTGCCATTGTTACTGCACCGAGCATGTTAATTATTGGTATTTCAACAGGTTTTGGCCGTATTTTAACATTAACTCAAATACCTATTATTATAGCAGAAGCTATTTTAAGTATCACCGACAACGCAGTCATTCTTCTAATTCTCATAAACATTTTGCTTTTAATAGTTGGCACGTTTATGGAAACAAACGCAGCTATTATGATTTTAACACCTATTTTATTACCAATAGCCACAAGTGTTGGTGTAAACCCTGTACATTTTGGTATGATTATGGTTCTAAACCTTGCAATCGGCTTTGTTACACCACCTCTTGGCGTTAACTTGTTTGTTGCAAGCGAAATAGGCAAAGAAAGATTTGACGATTTGGCAAAACGAATATGGCCTTGGGTTGCAACTATGGTTGCCGCACTGCTAATTGTAACTTACGTACCTGATTTATCCCTGTTCTTACCAAGACTACTTGATATTCCGGTATAACAAGTACAGAACAACCAATTATTAAGCGGCAGCCACATTCAAAAGTGGTTTGCCGCTTAAAGCTTAGTTAATATAAGTTTTGCTGCTATATTACGGTATGTGCTTAGCCTACTACAAATAAGAGTTATAAATAATCCGCTTAGGATTAAGCATTAATTATTAAAAGGATGAAGTAAAATGAACACAAAGCCAAACGTTGTATTTATTTACGCAGATGATTTAGGCCGAGGAATGCTTAGTTGCTATGGTCAAAAACATTTCAACACGCCCAATATTGATAAACTACATAACAACGGTACAAATTTCACAAATGCACACGGCTGCCATATTTGTGCGCCTGCAAGGGCAAGCCTATTGTGTGGTGTGCATGACTGCCACAACGGCAAATGGCAATTTACCAGGGCAGGCATTTATAGAGATTACGCAAAAGGCGATTTAACACTAAAACAAGTATATGAGCTTATTCACAATACAGGAATTGAAGAACGTGCCGGCAATGTATTTTTGCCAAGCATTTTTAAAGCCGCAGGCTATACAACAGGCCAAATAGGCAAGCTTGAGTGGGGCTTTGCCACAACAGGCGACGCAATTGCAGCGCACGGTTGGGACTATCACTATGGCTTTTATGACCATGAGATGTGTATGGGCTACTATCCCCAGTTTTTGTTTGAAAACGGAGAGAGAGTTGACATATACGGCAACACACATTTAGACGGTGGCTTGAAACATTTTGATGAATTCAAAGCAGGAAGAGAGAGCGCCTCAAAAGAAAACGGGTTTGCTCAATACTCGCAAGATTTATTCGACGAAAAAATCAGCACATTTGTCCAAGATAATAAAGACAGACCATTTTTCCTATATCACCCCACACAACTGCCACATAGCGAGCTCTCAATACCTTGCTTACACGATGACGTTAAAAACAACCCTGAATTAAACTTAAGCGAAAAAGTATACGCTTCCATGGTGCTACGGCTAGATGAAACGGTAGGCAAAATTCTAAACACTTTAGACAAAGCCGGCATAGCTGATAACACAATGATTATTTTCGGCTCTGACAACGGGCACTCTTACTTTTATGCTAATGAGCGAAGCGGAAGAAGAGAAGATATTGACGAAAGCGGCAAACCTTTCGACCACCTAACAAACAGGTGCACAAGCAAAAGTGTTTGCGACATTTTTGACGGCAACAACGGCATGACAGGAAGTAAGTCCACTAATTTCGAAGGTGGCACTAGAGTAGCATTAATGTATTATTGGCCTAGTAAAATAGCAGCCAAAGAAACAAACGCACTTATATCTAATTACGACTTTATGCCAACAATGGCCGAGCTGTTAGGAGTTAATATCGACGAGCAAAAAGACGGGCTATCATACTTAAATTTACTATTTAATGGCGAAAATTTAGGCTCTAACCATGAATACATTGTTTTTGCAAGCGCAAGAGGCCCTGCTTTAGTTACAAAAGACGGTTTCAAACTTCGCAGTTACATCACAGACAAATATGCCTTTGGTAAATTCGGCGCTTTTTGGGATGAAATAGACGGGCAAATTATTTTCGAACTTTACAATTTGAACGAAGATTATAAAGAAGAGAATAATATTATAAACGAGTATCCTGAATTGGCTATAAAATTACAAACAGCCCTTATAAAAGAATGTGATGGTAACCTTATTCACGGAACAACGCAGCCACACTTCGTTTTTTATGGGCACAATTACAGAGAACTTCTTGCAAGCAACAAAAAAGCAAGCGTTTAAATACACTTGCTTTAATGTTTGTTTAATTAACCGAAAGTGCGAGAAATTACCAGAACTAGTTTATATTTACAGCTTATCATACATAAGCTGCCTTAAAACAGAGTAAATGTTATTCACGTGCTCTCTCATCGCTTTTCTCGCCTTTTCGGGGTTGCGCTCTTTTATAGCTTCCAATATTTTTTCGTGGTACTCAATAGAAAAAGCCACAGTCTGCTTGTCGGTGGTGTAGCCGGAGTATGATGTGTACTCAAGCTCATTTACAACAGCGGCAAGCGTATTTTTTAAAAGCGAGTTATTTGTGCTTAGCGCCACTGCATAGTGGAACTGATAGTCGAGTAGCGACAACTCTTTAATGTCGTTGCCTTCGTTCTTTTTCATCAACTTCAATATCCGCTCAAGCTCAGCAATGGCTGTATCATCGGCGTATTTTGCGGCAAGATACGCTGTTTCAGACTCTAGCATAAACCTATACTGCATCGTCTCGTTCAAATCAGACTTGCGGAACATATACCTAAGTGGAATAGAGGCTATTATTTCCCTGCTTGTGTTAACGGTTGTTCCAGCCTTTGTGCGTGTTATAAAGCCCATTGCGCTGAGGGCTGTGTACGTTTCACGAAGTGTACTGCGCCCAACACCCAAAATTTTGCACATGTCAATTTCATTTGGAAAAACATAGCCCGCCTCAAGTTTCTCGTCAAGTATTAAGTTTATAATTTCATCAAGTAAAACAGTACTAATATTTTTCTTGTTTTGCATGTTTATAATGTCGCCAAAAAATATTTCAGGCGCACCCATGTTAATAGTACTCATTAGTAAACCTCCTAAACATGATAATAATTAAATATAATTGTAAAACTTTTTAATTTAAAGTTATAAACTTAGTTTACCACAAAACAAATAAGAAATCAATACCGACAATAAGAAATTTAATTTTATTGTCTGACAACAAAACAAAACCTAAAAAACAATTAAATTTGACAAAAATATTAACTTTTAAAGAAAATTTTCAGCACATTGCATATAGTATTCGCACAAAACATATGTTATTATTATATATAACGAAATAATCTAAAAATAAAAAAATCAGTATTGTCTGACATTAGACAATTAGGAGATATTTTATGAACAACATTAAAAGCTCTGACGGAAGAGGCATACTTTGGGGTAAATACGTAGACAGTGAGCGCGAAATTACAAAAGACACGTGGCTTAAAGACTCTTTCCCACAATGGGGCACTTATTTAAACAAAGAAATTGAAAACCACATTGTTGACGAAAACGGCGTGTCGCTTTGGTGGACAGGCGGCCCCTCGTGGGTTATGAAAACTCAAGGCGGCGCAGTGTTTTTTATAGACCAATACAGCGGCCCTTCGCACTACACAAGTTACGACTATTGTGGCGTTTGCCGCCAGTCGGGTTCAGATAGCATAAACTGGCTACGCCTAAACCCACAGGTTATAGACCCATGGGAATTTAAGAAGCTCGACGGCGTTTTCTGCACGCACTCGCATGCAGACCACTGCGATATTTACACAATTAAAGCCGCCCTAAGCACAACGAACGCAAAGTTTTTTGCACCGCCCACCACAGCCGCACGGCTTACAAAATACGGTGTGCCGGATGACCGACTTGTTGTTGCACGCGTTGGCGAGAGCATGAAATTCGAAGATGTTACAGTACATTTCGCCATTTGCTATGACCAAACAGCAATAAGAACCGGCGAAGCCGGAACAGAAATGCCATACGAAGAGTGCTGCGTTTCATTTATATTTGAAACGAGTGCAGGAAACATAATGTTCCTTGGCGACACATGGTACCACGATGGATACGTAAAAATAGCGCATGAGTTTAACATAGACGTTGCTATTTTTGACATGGGCTTTAACGCACCGGGCGCAACAGACAAAATGACACCGTACGACGCTGCAAGGCTTGGGCAAGCGCTAAAGGCAAAAGTACTTATTCCTGACCACTATGACATTTGGACAAACTGTGCCGGAGACCCAAACTTGCTTGTAAATCAATTTGAGCGCATAGTAGCAGAAAACACACCGCATATAAAAACAGTAATAATGCAGTGTGGCGGCAGGTTCGACTACCCTAAAGATCAAGATATTAAACGCTACCGTTATTCTGACGGAAGCGAACACTACGACTTTGAAAAATCAATTTTTGCAAAAAAATAACTTGAACCTGCGTGCATAAATTGAAGACAGGAGTATTTCTTGAACACATTACGAGACAGAACTTTCAACAGGTTAAGTCGAAGTTTTTCGAACAAAACAACAGATGCGCACGCTGTTTTCAATTTTTACACATATCCGTTTTTTGCAAATAACACAAACGTTAATTTAAGCGATTTTTTCAATTCCCCTGATACAATGATGAGCACACAAATTGAAGTTTTAGAAAAGCTTGAGTATTGCGGAAATTTAATGCCGGATTTTGGGGTGGTTGCAGAGACAAGTGCCCTAGGCGGCGAAGTATATTTCGACGAAAACAACTATATTAACGTAAAGAGCATTAATATTGAAAATGTAGATGATGTTTTAAAGCTTAAAGCAGGCAACGCGTTTGCAAATAATTACATGTGTAAGGCGCTTGAGCATTTAGATTTTATGGTAAAAAACTGCCCCACCGGTTTAGAAATTGAGCCACACCCTATTATGGGCGCTTTTACAATAGCTGCTCAACTTCGCGGAATAAGTGATTTTTGCGCCGATATAATTGACGAGCCCGAAATGTGCAAAAAGCTGATAGATTTAGCTGTTGAAACGCAAATTAATTTTATAAACGCACAAGAGAAAGTGTTCAAAAAGCCGCTGAATCATATTTTAATATGTGATGACTTATCATCATTTTTAAGCCCTGCACTTTATTTAGAGTTTGTTGTGCCTGCTTACAAGATGTTATACGAAGCTTTCCCGCATATTGAACACAGGCTACACAACGATGCTTTTGCACATCATTTAATGTCGCATATATCCAATTTGAATATTGTAGCTTGGCAGTACGGCACAGACTTAACGCCAACAGAAGCAGCAGCCGGCGTCAATAACAAAATATCTGTCATGGGTGGTTTCGACCCTGTTGCATTATCAAAATTAAGCGAAAAAGAAACAGTGCAAGAATGCAAAAAGTTGTTAGAAAGTTGTGGCGGAAACCCAAAAATCGTCATATCAACCTCAGGCACTATAAACCAGGTGCCTTACCGCAATATTTTAGCAATTTTAAAAACTGTTGATGACTTTAAAATAATAAAATAACATATAAAAGGAGACTAAACAATGCCAAAACCACAAAAAAAAGTAATAATCTCAGCGGCAATAACAGGCGGTGTACACACACCGTCAATGTCGCCATATTTGCCCAAAACACCGGAGCAAATAATCCAAAACGCAGTTGACGCCGCAAAAGCGGGCGCAGCTGTGCTTCACCTTCACGCACGAAATGAGGACGGCTCGCCCACTGCAGACTATGACACATTCGAGAAAATTCTCTCGGGCGTGAAAGCACAGTGCGATGCCGTTATAGGCATAACAACAGGCGGCGCACAAGGCATGACAACCGAAGAGCGCTTTGCAGTTATTGACAGATTTGCGCCTGAAATGGCAAGCGCAAACGGCGGTTCTATGAACTTCTGTTTCGCACAACTTGCAGACACGCTACCAAACCCCGACTATGATTGGGAAATCCCGTTTATTCAAAGAACGTACGACAATGTGTTCAAAAACACATTTAAAGACATCGAGTACTGCGTAACAAAGATGAACGATAACGACACGCGCTGTGAGTTTGAAGTGTTCGACTACGGACAGCTTGCAAACATAAACTATTTTGTTAAAAAAGGCCTTATCAAAAAGCCTATTTACATACAATTTGTGCCCGGTATAATGGGTGGCATGCCAATTAGCAACGACGGCTTGATGTTCATGATTTCGGAAGCGAAGAAAATGTTCGGCAATGACGTGCAGTACAGCACAGTTGCCGCAGGGCGCAGAATGTTTAGGTTCTCTACATTAATGGCGCTTAACGGCGGCAACGTGCGCGTTGGCATGGAGGACGGTTTGTATTTAAAACCGGACGGCACACTTGCCAAAAACAACGCAGAGCAAGTTGTTAAAATGAAAGCAATTCTCGATAACCTAGACTATGAAGTGGCAACACCGGCAGACGCACGCGAGATGTTGCAATTAAAGGGCGCAGACAAAGTTAACTTCTAATTTTCACGCAGCTGCTTTGGGTAAGCTTTTTTGGGGCTTTGCCCCAAACCCCATAAGCCTTTAAAAAGGCTTAACCCAAATTTTAATAAACAAAAATGTACATTTTTGTTATGATAAAAATGATTAAAAGTTTTGTCCACTTTTTCAAAAGTGGTGGGTGTGGGCAAAGCCCACAAACGAAAGGTTAGGTAAACACATGTTAAAAGACGTAGTAATAGTATCAGCTTGCCGCACTGCCGTTGGTGGTTTTGGTGGCTCGCTGAAAGATTTTAGTACAATAGACTTAGCGGCAACAGTTACAAAAGAAGCGTTAAGCCGCGCGAATGTTGACCCTCAGCTTGTAGACGAAGTTGTAATGGGCTGTGTTGGACAGTATGGCAACAACGCATTCCTTGCAAGGCTTGTTGCACTTAAAGCCGGCTGTGCAGAGCGCACTGCAGGCCTCACCGTAAACAGGCTTTGTGCCTCGGGGCTTCAAGCAATTGCAACAGGCGCAATGCTTGTAAGCAACGGCGATGCTGACATTGTTGTTGCAGGCGGCGCAGAGAGCATGAGCAACTTCCCGTTCTGCTCTTACAACACACGCTGGGGCCACAAAATGGGCGACTTTAAAATGATAGACGCACTAACACAGGCACTGGGCGACCCACTTAGCGACAAAGGCGACCACATTGCAATTACAGCAGAAAACATTGCCGAAAAATATAGCCTTACACGTGAAGAGATTGACGAGTACGCTGTTATGTCACAAGACAGGGCTATAAAAGCAATAGAAAACGGCCTGTTTAAGGACGAAATTATTCCCGTTGAAGTGCGCGAGAGAAAAGAAACACGCATGTTCGACACAGACGAGCACCCACGTGCAACATCTGTTGATAAACTTGCAAAACTAAGGCCGTTTGCTAAAAAAGACGGCGTTGTTACAGCCGGCAACGCAAGCGGAATTAACGATGGTGCAGCCGCATTTGTTCTTATGAGCGCTGCAAAAGCCGACGAAATGGGCTTAAAACCGATAGCAAAAGTTGTAGAGTTTGCCGCAGTTGGCGTTGACCCGTCAATAATGGGCATGGGCCCTGTGCCTGCAACTGAAAAACTGCTTGAAAAAGCAGGCATGAGCATTGACGACATAGATTTGTTCGAGCTAAACGAAGCGTTTGCAGCACAGGCACTTGCTTGTGTGCGTGAGCTAAAAATACCTATGGATAAAGTGAACGTGAATGGCAGTGGCATTTCACTAGGCCACCCGATTGGCGCAACAGGCGCAGTTATTAGCGTGAAACTTTTAAGCGAACTTAAAAGGCGCGGCGGCAAATACGGCGTATCATCGCTATGCATTGGCAGTGGCCAAGGCCTAAGCGTACTATTTGAAATGGTGTAAGGAGAGAGTATAAATGAAATTACAAAACAAAGTAGCCGTTGTTACAGGCGGCGCAAAAGGCATAGGCGCCGCAATTGTAGAGCGCCTTTTGAACGACGGTGCAAAGGCTGTTGTTATTTTAGACATGGACCTAGAATCGTGTGAAGCAACTGCGAAAAAGTATGATGCAGACGGCACAAGAACAGCAAGCTACAAATGCAACGTGGCAGATGCGGACGCAGTTAAAACAGTTTTCGACGATATAATGGCAAAATACGGCAAGGTTGACATACTTGTTAACAACGCAGGCATTACAAGAGACGCCATGTTCCACAAAATGACTAAAGAGCAATGGGACATGGTAGTAGACGTGAACCTCACAGGCGTTTTCAACTGCACACAAGCTGTTATACCTGCAATGAGAGATCAAAAATACGGAAAAATTGTTAACTTAGCGTCAGTTTCGGCGTTTGGCAACTTTGGGCAAACAAACTACGGCGCAACAAAAGCGGCCGTAATAGGCTTTACAAAATGCCTTGCAAAAGAGGTTGCACGCAACAAAATTACTGTTAACGCAATAGCGCCAAGCTACGTTAAAACAGAGATGTTAATGCAGGTGCCCGATAAAGTTATGGAGAAATTTATTTCAGCAGTGCCGATGGACAGGCTTGCAGAGCCTGAAGAATTGGCAAGCGTAGTTTCGTTCTTAAGCTGTGACGACTCGAGCTTTGTAACAGGCGAATGCCTTGTTGTTTCAGGCGGCTCGTACATGTAATTACAAATGTAGGGGCGGGGTTTCCCCGCCCCTAGCTTGTCAAAAAAGGTATATCACTCATAACTAATATTAATACTAAAAGTTTTACTAAATTTTTTTCAAAAAATTTCGGGTTCTTAGGGCAGCGCCCTAAGGCGTTTTCCGCAGAAAACGCAAACTTTTGCCTTAAAAGCGTATTTTTGAAAGTGAATTTAGGCACTTTGGTGCCTAAAGAGAAAACTTTTTACAAGTGAAAAAGTTTTCTTACCGCTGCCCGTTTGTGCAACTTTTTTAAGTGCATAGGTTTTTCAACAGTCTGGGGCGGGGTTTCCCCGCCCATTATTTTTTATACAGCGCTACCCCCTACCCTAGCCAAACCGATGCAATCCGAACCACCCAATTTTATATTATAAAGGAGAACATTAAAAATGACCGAAATAACCGCAAAAAGCGTAGACATATTAAACAGCTACAATGCAAAATACGACGACAAAATGATAGACGAGCGCCTTAAAGAAATAATAGGTGGCCAAAACACAAAAATAGTAGTGCTGGACGACGACCCGACAGGCGTGCAAACTGTGCACGGTATAAACGTTTACACAAGCTGGGGCGAGCCTGCGATGAAACAAGGTTTTGAAGAAGACGGCAACATGTTCTTCATTTTAACAAACTCACGCGCTTTTACAGCAGAAGAGACAGCTAAAGTTCACAGCGACATTGCAAAAACAGCGGCAAAAGTGTCTAAGCAAACGGGAAAGGATTTCATTCTTATTAGCAGGGGCGACTCCACTTTAAGAGGCCACTACCCACTAGAAACACAAAGCTTAAAAGACACTCTTGAACAGGAAATGGGCTATACAATAGACGCTGAAATTATTGCACCGTTCTTCAAAGAGGGCGGCAGGTTCACAATTGACGGCGTGCACTATGTTAAAGAGGGCGACATGCTAATGCCTGCAGGCCAAACAGAGTTTGCGAATGATAAGACATTCGGCTACAAATCGTCTGATTTAACGCAGTGGGTAGAAGAAAAAACAGGTGGCAAATACAAAGCAGAAAACTGCATAGTCATAGACATAGAAATGCTTAGAAAATGCGACACAGCGCTGATTAAAGAAAAGCTAATGGCGGCAAAAAACTTCAACAAAGTTATAGTGGACGCAATTTCATACAGAGACATGAAAGTTTTTGCAATAGCGTGCTACGAGGCAATGGCAGAGGGCAAGAAGTTCATGTTCCGCACCGCAGCGGCAGTGCCAAAAGTGTTTGGCGGCGTTGAGAAAAAAGACCTTTTGAAAAAGCAAGACCTGATAAGCGCAGCGAACAAAAACGGTGGCATAGTAATTGTTGGCTCGCACGTTAACAAAACAACAAAACAGCTTGAGCAACTGAAAAACTGCAAAAAGCTCACGTACATTGAGTTCAACCAACACCTTGTTGTAGAGGAAAACGGCCTTGAGAACGAAGTAAAGCGAGTTGTGGCAGAGGTTAACAAGCTTATATCAGAGGGCATGAGCGTTGCAGTGTACACAAGGCGCGAGCGTATAGACTTTGACGGCGCAGACAAAGAGAAACAGCTGATGATGAGCGTTAAAATAAGCGACAGCGTGACGAGCATTATAGAAAAACTTGACGTGCGCCCGAACTTTATTATAGCAAAAGGCGGCATAACAAGCAGTGATGTTGGCACAAAGGCGCTTGCTGTTAAAAAAGCAACTGTAATGGGGCAAATTAAGCCGGGCATCCCCGTATGGCTAACGGGCGAAGAGAGCAAATTTAACGGGATGCCGTATATTATCTTCCCTGGCAATGTGGGCGAGGATACTACATTGCTTGAAATTGTTGAAGAGCTTATGAGTGAGTAAACAGGTTTGCACAATCTTTGTGTAGGCTCTTTAGTTTTTGCACATTTAAATTTATTAAAGCAAAAATTTGTAAGGCTTATAGTAGAAAAAACGAACTTTCCTGATTTTGGAAAGTTCGTTCTTATTTATATTTGCACTTATATATTTTAGTTTACTTCCTGGTTTAACATCGTGATATTCTCTATTACACCTAATATAAAAGCTATTTCTCCTTGGGGTTGTTTTACTGCTAAATCGCACTCCCGTAGTACGATTTAGCTACACCCCCGTATAATTTTAAGTGTGCATTAAATTAAATCTTTAATGCACACTTAATTTATCAAAACATTGTCAAGTTTTAAACTATATTCTTTTACCCACCACAAGGATGAGCAGTGCTATCCACCATGCCGTCGTCGCTTCCATCTTTCATACAAAGGTGAACAGCTGTGCGT
>CAYJHA010000004.1:45109-50520 GCA_964369785.1 uncultured Bacteroides sp. | reverse complement strand
AAAATGCATACCGTTAAATTTCGGGCACAAAAAACACCCTCTAGCTAACGCTAAAGGGCGAATTTGGTGTCGAGCTTCTCGACTGGAGCGGATGATGGGAATCGAACCCACACAACCAGCTTGGAAGGCTGGAGTTCTACCACTAAACTACATCCGCACATTAATATCCATGCATAATGTTACCATAATATTATATATCTTTTTGCTCAGTATGTCAAGCGTTTTTTATGCTTTGCTTCTTTTCTCCTGTTGTCTAAAATTTAAAGTGTAAACACCTAAGTTCTCATTATAACCTCAGCATCTACAACAACCGTTTATATCAGCCTTTAGACACTGCCTTTTAATTCGCACTGCAAATTAACTTCATTAACCGCACGTAAGTTTTTGCCTATAACTTCCAGCCATAATGAAACATCGGTGTTTGCCACACGTGCTTCATTATGGCTCATTTAATAACTAATCAAGCTTTTTCAATTTCTATCAAAAACTCAGCGCCTGTTTCATTATTCCTTGCAACTAAATTACCTTTCATCATGTCAACGCTTGCCTTTACTATCGGCAAGCCAAGCCCACAATTGCCTTTCTCCCCTTTGTAAAATCTCTCAAAAATGTGTGGCAAATCAGCTTCACTTATTCCGTCACCGTCATCAATTATCGCAATATTTACATGGTTATCATCTTCTTTTATGCTAACGGTAATATTTTCTTCTGCGTGGCGCACAGCATTTGAAAGCAAATTCATAATACTTTGCCTTAAAAGCTCCTCGTTAATATTTCCAAACAAATCTTGCTGTGGCAATTCAACAGTTATTTTTTTGTTTTCTTTTTGCGCCATACCGTTTACGGCAATTACACAGCTCTCAACAAATTCACCTATATTTATTTTGCCCTTTATATACTTGCCCTCAAAATTTTCCATTCTGGCAAGTGATAGTATGCTGTCTACAATATAAGTAATGCGCTTTGTCTCTTGCAAAATCACATTCATTGCTTTATCTTTGTCTTCAAATATGTTTTGCAAAACGCCCTCTGTATATCCTTGTATGCTTGTAAGCGGCGTTCGAAGCTCGTGCGATACATTTTGCAAAAACGCCTTTTGCTTTTTGTCATAATTGTAAATTCGCTCATTCATTTCGTTTATTTCAATTGCAAGCTCTTTTAGCTCTGTGCTTTTTTGCTCTTCGTTAACGTTCAAAATTTCCACGCTCTTCATTTTCTTAACTGTTTTAGATATTTCTTGAATAGGCATAGCTAGGTCTTTTGCCAGTTTTTGCGAAACCGCAACAAAAACTATTACGCTTATAAGCAAAATAAGAACCATGAAAATATTCACCATTTCAACAAAGCCCTCGGCAAAATAGCCTTGTGAAATGTAAATTGCTGTTTGTCCTTCAGGTAGCTCATCAATATCAACCCACATTGCGTGGTAATATTCACCGCCCATGTTAAAAGACACTATTTCTTCTTCTAATGCTGTGCTTGTTAACTCCCCTGCTTTTTGCACTATATTATCGGGTAGTTTATCTTCCCCACCTCGGGCTATGTCATTATACTGCCCGTCTTCAGCAATAATTATTTGCATATTTTCGCCTTGTTCCAAAACAGGCAAAAGTATATATGGTGGCATTCTATCATCATGGTTTTGTGCGCCGTGTGCATAAGTAATGTCTTGCTTTAGCCTTTTTGCAGCTTGGCTTAAATTTTCTTCCGCTTGGTTATAAGCATAAATATTTACAAGAACATTAAAAATAATAAGCACACTTAATTGAAGTGCAATTATTAAAACAACGTACGGTCTTGTCATTTTTTGTTTTAAAGATAACATCTTCAACTTCCTACTTCCTCCAGTTTAAAGCCAAAACCCCATACTGTTGTTATTTTCACGTTTGTTTTACTCAGTTTTTTGCGTAGCCTTTTTACAACATCATCAACAGCTCTTGTGTCTATGCTCTCTTCAAAGTTCCACACATTTTTTAATAGTTCTTCTCTTTTTACAGCTTTTTCACTATTGCTAAAAAGGTAAAACAAAAGTGCAAATTCCATTGGTGTTAAATCAATATTTTTTTCATCATGTGTGCATGTATGTAATGTATTATCAATAATTATATTGCCGTAATTTATTATTTCGTTTTGTAAAGGCTGTGCTGTTGCCCGCTCAATATCAATGCGCCGAAACATAGTTTTAACCCTTGTCACAAGCTCTATTGGCGAAAATGGTTTTGTCAAATAATCGTCTGAACCTATGCTAAGCCCTGTAATTTTGTCAAGCTCACTATCTCTTGCAGACACAATTATTATAGGCACATTTTGGTCACGTCGCAGCTGTGCGCAAATTTCAAACCCACTTTTACCGGGCATCATTATATCTAAAACTATCAAATCGCACGGCTTTTTGTAAAATGCATTTAGCAAATCATCACCAGTTTCAAAACAGCATGTTTCAAAGCCGTCTTTTTTCAAAAAGCCTTCAATTATGTCACGTATGTTTTTCTCGTCATCTGCAATATATATTAGCTTGCTCATTTTTGTTTGCGTCCTTTCTTTCTTGTATAAAAAGAAACGTTTGGATATTTAAGCACTGTCAGCATAATGTTCTGCTAGCAATTTTTAACGCAGTTATAATTATAGCACCTAAATGTTAATGAAAAGTGAAAACTTCATAATGGCTATGGCTTTTTAGTGCTGCTTACAAAGCTAGCAACACTAAAAAGCCATTTTATTTAGTATTTGAACTCGATATTTTATAAAAGCATTTAAAAACAAAGCCTTTTATGCTATTATCTTTTTTGCTATTTCTACTTGCTTTTGTGCGTGCCCTGTGTAAATGTTGCCGTCCACAATTTGCACCACGCGCTGTGCATTTCGTGCCAGCTCGCTGTCATGTGTAATCATAACAATTGTGTTGCCCATTTTATGCAGTTTATGAAAAAGTTGCATTACTTCTGCGCCTGTCTTGCTGTCCAGTGCACCTGTCGGCTCATCTGCAAGCAGTATTGCCGGCTGGCCCACAAGCGAGCGTGCAATTGCAACGCGCTGTTGCTGGCCGCCGCTTAGCTCTGACGGGCGGTGTTTCACCCTTTCTGTAAGCCCAAGCATGTCTATTGTGGGCTGTGCGTGCTTTACTGCCTCACTGTGAGACATACCACGAATTAACAGCGGCATTATTATATTTTGCAGCGCTGAATATGTTGGTATAAGTTGATAGCGCTGAAAGATAAAGCCTATTTTTTCATTTCGTATTCTTGTAAGTTTTTCGCCTTTTAAACTGTGCACCGCAACATTATCAAGGTAATATTCGCCGCTGTTGCACAAGTCCATACAGCCTACTATATTCATAAGTGTGCTTTTGCCGCTTCCGGAGGGGCCTAAAACTGCAACAAACTCGCCTTTTTTCACGTTAAAATCTACCGATTTTAATACAGTAAGTTCCTCGCCACCTGTGTTGTATTTTTTCACTATGTTTTTCATTGTAATCATAAAATTCTCCATTCTGTGTACAGCGCATATAGCTTAAAAAGCCTATGCACCACGTGGATTTTAGCACGTGCCGCTTATAACTGTATGCGTAAGTGTATATTTTTAGCTTAAAATGTTAATTGACGTTAGATTGTCATTCTCATCAAGCATTATTGTAACGTACATGTCTTCTGTTATTTGAGAAAATGTCATCTCTGTGCCAAACTGCACAACCGGCGTTGTAATGGGCACATTGTAAGTTTTAATTTCTTCTGTCAGCGTTATTATTTCGCTGTAATCTTCGCCCTCCATTTGCGCCATGCCGCCGCCCATGCCGCCTTGTGCGTTCATGCCTTCAGGGCGTGCACCCTCTGCGTTTGCGCCCTCTCCTCTTTCGCCCATGCCCTCTGGCATTTCGCCGTTTTGCATTGCGCTTTGCATTTCGGCTCTTTCATCTTCTGACATATTACCCATGCCGCCTTCGCCGCCAAACCCTTCGCCGCCCTCAGGTTGTTCCATGCCCTCCGGCAAGCCCTCGCCTTCAGGCATACCGCCGCCCATGCCGCCCATACCGCCTGCCATTTCGCCCACTTGTATTGTAATTTCATTGCCCACAACATCGGTTACAAGCCCGGTAACTGCGTTACCTCTAGCTTGCATATTTGCTTCACCGTTTGCGTTTTGCCCACCATTTTGCGGTGCATTTTCATTATTTGCCGGTTGCTCTTGTGTGTTTTGCATATTCCCTGCTGCGCTCTCTTCGCTGTTGCTACAAGCCGCAAAAATTGTAATCAAAAATATAACTGCCATTAATAAACTAATTCTTTTCATCAAATTTCTCCGTTTCTATATGTTACTAGCATGCTTAGTTAAATTGTATTTATGCTGTTTAATGTCTATTCGTTGTTTAATGCCTCAATAGGTATTAAATTCGAAGCTTTCCACGCGGGGTAAAAGCCGAACGCTGTGCCTGTGAAAAGTGCAAACAAGAATGCAAGTAAAATTGACGATGTTGTAATAACAACAGTCATATCGGTGTACTGCATAAGCGGCATAACCGCAAAGCTTAAGCCCACGCCAAGTATTCCGCCTATAAGCCCTATCATACCTGCTTCAAGCAAGAACAAAAATAGTATGTCATGCTTTTTCGTGCCTAAAGATTTTAAAATGCCTATCTCACGTGTTCGCTCTTTTACGCTAACAAAAAGCACGTTCATTATGCCTATGCCGCCTACAACGAACACTATTACGGCAACTGCCAAAAGCAAAACAGACAATGTATTTGCGCTTTGCATTGCAGCGTCCATTGTTGCACCTGCGTCTTCAACTGTGTAAGTTGCATTTGGGTTTGCTTGTGTTAGTACAAGCTCAATGTTTTCTATTACAGTTGGCACAGCGTCAACGTTTGTTGCAAGCACTGAAATTTGCGGCTGTGTGTCGCGCTCAAGCAAATATTTGTCGGCTGTTGAGTATGGCATAAATATGCTGTCATCAGGGTTAACGCCCGAAGTAACCGTACCCATTTGTGCGAGAACACCGTTAACAACATATTCTCTTCCGTCTATTTCAATGCGTGCGTCATACGCATATTGTGGCGAGCCAAAAAGCTCAAAAGCCGTGTTATAGCCTAAAATAACGCTGCGTATCTCGTTTTCCACTTCTTCGTCAGTTATAAAGCTACCTATTAATAATGTTAAATTTGAAATTTCCGAATAACTGCTCTGTGTCGCAATAATGTCAAATGTTAGTGCCTCATCTAATTCATCGCTTAAAACATCGCTTTCCACAGTGGCAAAAATTGCACCTGCCACTATATCGGGCACGAAGTACATAATCTCTTCTAGGTTTTCTTGCGTTAATGTTGCACCCTCAGACATTGGCAGCATTGATGCCGAGCGAGAACTTGTGCCACCGCCTGAAGAACGTGTTCCACCGCCGCCGCCACTTGACATTCC
>CAYJHA010000004.1:36375-45009 GCA_964369785.1 uncultured Bacteroides sp. | reverse complement strand
AACTTGTGCCACCGCCTGAAGAACGTGTTCCACCGCCGCCGCCACTTGACATTCCGCCGCCACTTGACATTCCACCGCCGCTTGACATATCACCACTTGGCGCACCACCGCCGGACATTCCTGCACTTGGCATACCGCCACCCATCATTCCCATCATGCTTTCCATGTCAACGCCGCCGCTTGTTACGGTTATTGTTCCTGCGTTAAGTGTTTTAAACTGCTCTTCAACGTCTTGTTTTCCGCCCTCGCCAATTGCAATAACCATAACAATTGTTGCCGCACCTACTATAATGCCAAGCGAGGTTAAAAACACCTTGAATTTATTTTGCTTTAAATTTATCAAAACAAGGCGTAATATTTCATTAAGACGCATTTTGGCTCACCGCACTTTCAAGCAGTACAACGTCACCCTGTTTTAAGCCGCTTACAATTTCAACGTCAAAGCCGTCAGAAAAGCCTGTAGTCACTTCAACTTGTATTACTTCGCCGTTTTCATCGTACATTTTCACATATTGTTTTCCGTCTATAAGTTCAACGCATTTATTTGATATAACAAGCACATCTAAAACTTGTTTTTCCACAAAGGTTATATCTGCTGTCATTCCCTCGAATATCACCATGCCATTAAATGCGCCTACGTATACATCCATTCCGACAGTGTAGTTTACACTGCTAGACATACCACCCGATGGTGTAAGTGAAATGCTATCCACAACTGCTGTTACAATGTTGTCTTCATATGCATCGAACACTATGTTAACCGGCATGTCAATGCTTATGTCTGCAATGTCCTCTTGCGGTATGCTAACATAAACTGTTGCTGTGGTACTATTAGCTATTGAGGCAATTGTGCCGTTTGCATTTATGGTAGCGCCCTCTTCTTGTATGCTTAAAATGTAGCCGCTTGTTGTTGCAATTACAGTGCCATCTGTTGCAAGTTTTGTAAGTGCGTCAACTTCAGCTTGAAGTTCTTCCACATTAAGTTGTGCCTCTGTAAGTTTATTATCTGCCGTTTGAACTGTTACGTTATATTGTGTGCCTGCATTTGTGTATGTTTGAATTGATTTTTCATATTCTTGATAATATTCAATTTTTTTAAGTTCCATTGATGATAAATATGTGTCACGCTCTGTGTATGTTTGGCTTATACTTGTAACTAATTGTGCAAGTTGGTCGGTAAGGCTTTGGCCGCTTGATGTGCTGCCGCTGCTACCTGAGGAACCGCTGCTTTGCTGTGTGCCCTGTGCTACTTGTATTTCGTCTTCTTTTTTTGAAATTTCGGCTTCTTTTGCTGCTTTATCGGCTTCTTTTGCTGTTTTATTGCTGTTTAACGTTGCTACATCGTTAATGTCGTCAACAACACCATCACTGTTTGTGTCTATGTCAGCTGCATGTTGCGGTGAGTGTGTACAATCATTTGGATCTCCACTATGATAATCAATAACATCATTAGCACACAAAATTAATTCTTCAATGTATGCAAGCTCACTATTTAATGTAGCAAGCTCTGTATTTAACGTAGCCAGCTGTGCTGTAAGCGCATTAACTGTTGCAATTTGGTTTTCAAGTGCTGTTTTTTCTGCTTCAAGGCTTGTAATTTCAGCTAATATTTCATTGTACCCACTTTCAAGTTCAGCAATGTTTAAGTTGTAAACATTCTGCGCGTTTTCACCATTTATAACGCTATCCTCATAAGTTTGGCTTGCATTTAAAGCTGTTGTTTGCAAACTTATTTGTTCAGAGGTAAGCGAAAGCTGTGCACTTTCAAGCGAGCGAATTGCCTCGTCGTACTGCTCTTCAAACAGTTCAGGGTCTATAATTGCAATAGTGTCGCCCTGCTCTACATACTGGCCGGGTTTTGCAACAACTTCAAGTATTGTAGTTTGAAACTCAAAGCTAACATCTGTGCTTATTAAGCTGGCAGAGCCCATTTCCGTTACGCCTACAACTATGTCGGATACTATTACTTCTTCCTCCATAAACATATTGTTTTGGCCTGCATTCATATTCGCATTTGCCATTGCCATTGCACCCGTATTATTTTGCGGTTTTAAAAAGGTGTTAACCACAATTACAATTACCACTGCAACAATTAAGGCTATAACACAAGTTATAATTATTCTTTTTATTTTTTTTGCGCCTCGTTTGCTTTTTGCAATGCTTGTTCCCTTGCCGTTTTCAATTTCGCTTTCCGCTTTACTTTGTAATTGCTTTTTTTCTTGCATAAAACTCCCTACCCTAACACAATTTTTTATATAATACGCTTTTAAAACTGTCTAAACCCGCAATGCTCTTAAAAGCTAAAACAATTTTATCATTTTTATGTGAAATAGATTTGCAGAAAATGCGGCAAAGTTGTGGCAAGCTTTTGTTTTCTGCGGAAAACACCTTAGCCACTCCGATTAGTTTTCGAACCCAAATACTAAACGGAGTGGCTCGGGCTTTGCCCTAAGAACCCCAATTTTTTTGTTATTCGTCATAATAACGAAGCGCTAAACCTTTTTTGACAATATAAAATAAAGCCTACCGAATAACTAGTTACTCGGCAGGCTTTATTCTATTATATAACCGCTTAAATTATACCTTCTTCAAATGCTACTTTTAATATTGACGCCCTGTTTTTTACTTCAAGCTTATTCATAATGTTTGAAACATGAAATTTCACCGTTGCAAGGCTTACATTAAGCTCTTTCGCCGCCTGGTCGTTTTTGTAGCCTTGTGCTAAAAGTATAAGCACGCCCAGCTCTTTTTTTGAAAGCCCCCTGTTCTTTTTCGCCGGCTTTAAATAGCTTGGGTATAGTGCAGCTATTTCTCTCATGCCTTTAACAATTGTCGAAATATATTCTTGGTCGAAATTATGCTCTTGCCAGTTTATTTTCTTAAAAATAGTCAGCGCCGCCGCGCCCTCGTCTGCCAAAATGCGCACAATGCCATACTCGCTTGCAATTTCTACGGCACGAACCATATATTCTTCCCATTCTTCGCCACGCCTTTGCAAAATAATAGCTTTTAAAATATTAAGCTGTGCCAAAAAATATCTTCTTTCGGCTATTTCTGTGTAGCGCTCTAGCACGGATATTATAAAAAGTGCGTCTAAATCTCTGCCCAAAGCCACATACACCTTTGCTTTTGTGAACAAAACATGCCTTTGCGTCAGGTAAAATTTATTGTGCTCATTCGGCGCATGTTTTTCAAGCCAAGCACAACAAAACGCTGTGTCATTTTTCAGCAGTGCAAGCTGTACAATGCTTGCTGTAACGTTTGGCAGCAGTTCAAAAAAGTTCTCACACTGCGCTTTTTTATAAAAATTCTCAAGCACTTCCTCGGCTTTTTCAACATTGTTTTCCGCACAGTAAATTCGCGCCATAACGGCTGTTGCAGTATACTGCATACGAATGCTTCCCTCACGGTTTGCCTCATCAAGCCCTTTTGCAAGGCTTTCAACCGCCTTGGTTTTTTCGCCTGTCTCATAATAAAATTCGCCCATTATTGTGTTATAAACGCCAACTGCTTCAAAACCTATAACAGTTTGTGAAACTGATTTAATCATGTTTTGAAACACTTTATTACCCTTTGCCCATGGCAATAAATCAAGCCCACCGTTTATAATGCTTGGCATATTGCCTGTTGGCGTTATAAATTTAAACGATGCACCGCTTTTTATTACATACTTCGCAAACAAAACAAGGCTTTGTGATAAACTGTCGGCATTGCTTATTGGGCAAGCTACCAATGTGCGCATATACGCTTCCAAAGCTGTTTCGTTCTTTTTATTTTCGGCTAGTATTTTAAGGCGGCCCATATACTTATCGTACTCGCTTTTCCTAAGCGCATATGCTTCTATTAAAGCTTTTGCGCCTAGTAGCCTTGGGTTTTCTTGCTCTCTTTCAAGCGGTATTTCGGCCATGTATTCATCGCACATTTCGGCAAATTCACAGCCGTCTGCGTTTTCGCTTAAATATATAACTATTTCTTCTATTTTTTTATAATTTTCCGCTTTGCTGTAACAGTGAAGCGCCTCTTTCATAGCACGCTTTTCCTCATACATAGTGCCCACTGTACCCAAAAGTTCTTTTGGGTCAAATAAATCAGTTTTTAAAAGCTCACTTTGCAAATATCGGCACAAATTCGCCTCCATTTTTATGCTGTCGGAAGAAAATTGTTCTATAAAGCCATAATCAATTAATTTTGAAATATCTTTTTTTGTAATTGTGGAAATAGCCTCTTTTGCCATTTCCAAAGTGAATGTATCGAACACCGAAAGGCGAAGCAGAAGTTCAAATTCACCGTGTGCAAGGCTTTGCATCAAATGCTCAAAGTAGCCGTGTAAATCGTCTGTTGCACAGCTTAAAGTTGCATTTGCGTTGTACATATTTTTAACTAGCCCCTGCAGGTAAAAAATGGCCGCCACAGGGTAACCACTGCTAAACTCTAAACACTTGCTTGCGTGTTTATTAACGTCCATGTTATTCATCTCGTCAAAATTAGCGTCGTTTTTCATAAAAGCTACAATCTGGTTTTCTTTAACTTGCAGTGTTTTTTTATCGTCTGCCACAAGTGTTTTTGACAGCTTTAAAGCAAACAAATATTTTGGCAGCGGTGCAAGGCTTAACAGCATTACTTTTGTGTTGTTTCGCTCTAACGCGTTTGAAGTTAGCAGTTTTACAAGCTTTTTTTCACCACTTGTTTTTGTTATTTTTTGCACGTTGTCTATTATAATAAGCTTTTTTTCAGGCGTTATTTCGCTATTAATAAACACGTTTTCTATGCTTTCTAAAAAGCCGTCATTATCTGCGTCAAACAGCCTAAATATTGCATAGTACCTTTTTGCAAACTCCATTGACTGCGCCTTTTTCCCATAGCCTTTCATGGAGTGAAGATAAAACACATTGTAATTTAGCAGATATTCACTCCACGTGTCGCATGTAGCTTTAGAAATTAAAATAGTATTTTCCAATATAGATCTCCTTATTTTCTCACTGATGTGCGCATTGCAACGTTGCTTGTGCAAGCGCCATTTCTGTTTTTTTTAAACACGCGTACTCATTAGCCAAACCGCCACAATACAAGCCCGTTCGGGTTATATCGGCTTTTTCGGCGGCCATTTATATAATAGGCACATCAACCTCTTGCCTGTTTGCAAACGAGTATATAGTGCACGCTGTAACGCGCACTTTAAACCGCTTTTCTATTGCTAATTTATACAGTTGCAACTGCTGTGAATACGCACTTACAAACTGCTCGCTCGTTTTATTCCTGTCTGTTTTGTAATCAATAATTTCACACGTTTGCCCGTTTATAATAACTACGTCGGCTATGCCCTGCACCTGTATTTGTAAACTTTCGTGAACTTGCGGCAAGTCTTCAAACACAAGTTTTGCCGGCACTGTTGTTATAAAATCGTACTCTCTTTTCACCACTTGCGCAGTTTCAATACGCTTTGCAATGTCTGAATTTAAGAAGAATTTAATATCGCTATGCGGCAATTTATTCGCAATTTCTTTGTCTAAATAATTATTAATCACAAGGCGGTTTATCTCATCGTTTAAATTTTGCCTTGCGTTTTCAAAATTAGCAAACTGTAAAAATGCGTGCTGTGCCGTACCCTTTTCCGCCGCTGTTAACCCACCGCTATACAAAAACGCAGGGCGAGAGAGCATAGGCATAGCACTTTTGTGGCTTATGGCGAAAACGCCCATTTTTATTGGCAGTTTCGCTTTGGTGTTGTCGCGCTTTTCGTACGCTTTGAACCCGTTAAGCAGTTCAAGTAACAGTGCCTCGTCAGGCTGTGCGGTGTGTACAAATTTTATCGGTTTTTCGCTATTTTCCACAACATTTGCCGGCACAATTTCGGCCTCTACTTTGCCGCTTGCGGCAAGCTTAGGCAATAGTGCACCGCCTGTTAATTTGCGTAAATTGTCGCAGCCGGGGTGAAGCAGTGCAAAAATACTTAACCAGCCACCAAAACTTGTTTGACGCGACAAAATAAATTCGCTTGCCCCGCCGGTGCCCAGTAGCTCTACCGTTAAATTCGAAAGCGTTTTTA
Organism: uncultured Bacteroides sp.; assembly: GCA_964369785.1. Classification (GTDB taxonomy): domain Bacteria; phylum Bacillota; class Clostridia; order Oscillospirales; family Ruminococcaceae; genus Ruthenibacterium. The sequence goes on along the minus strand of CAYJHA010000004.1, from coordinate 38,963 downwards.
CAGGGTTTTTCATTGGTACTGTTACAATAAGTTTGTCTTTCGCGCGTGTTAGCGCAACATACAAAACGCGCATTTCCTCGCTTATAGCCTCGCTTTTTTGCACCGAAGCAATTGCGCCATGCTGTGCACTTTGGTAAAGGCCGCCTGAATTTTTTTGCCGCAATTTAAGCCCTGCGCCAAGCTTTGGGTGAAATAAAAATGCGCCGCTCATGTCTCTTGTATTAAAGCCGTGCGCCGCGTCGGCCAAAATGCAAACGGGAAACTCAAGCCCTTTTGAGCGATGTATAGTCATAATTGACACAGCACCCTTAACTGCTGACGCCGAGCTTGCACCCATGCCTCCTGTTAAAATTGCACTGTCAATTCGCCGCAAAAGTGCGCTTAACCCACCAACCATACAGCCTTTTACAAAGTTTGCAAAAAGCCGCAAGTTATCGCGTTTTTCTGTGCCGTTTTCCATTGCGCCCACTGCTATAAAATAATGTGTTCGCGCAAAAATTTGCGCACATAGCTCACTAGCCGGTACATTAGCCGCCAAAGTGCGGTAAAAAGTAAGTTCTTTGCAAAATTCCATTGCTTTTTTCATTTTACTGTTTAAAAGCGCGCTGTAAAGCCTGCCATTTTGGTGCTCGCTTCTAATTTCCAGCAAATCGTCAGCTGTAAAGCCAAAAACAGGCGACATCAATGCGGCTGTCATCTCAACATCTCTTCCGGGGTTATCTATAACTTTAAGTAATGAAATAATTGGTGTTATTTCTTTCGATGTTAAAAAACTTTCTGCTGTATCGGAATAAAATGGTATATCAAGTTTCGCAAGCTCTGTTTCATAACGCACAAAATTGCCGCGTGTGCGAAGCAGAATGCAAAAATCGCCATACTCACAGTCTCGCGTGCCTTTTTTGCCGCGCACTTGAAATTTATTTTTCACCATGTGCGCAATAGTATCCACGGCTACACCTGCATCGCTGTTTTGTGCATCTTTTTCGCCTGTGTCTGCAAATTTTATGCTCATCGGGGTGCCGGGGTAATCATACTGCACACCGGCTTTTAGTTTTTCTGCGTCCGTGTAAGCAACATCGCCAATTTTTTCGCTCATTAAACACGAAAAAACGTCATTTATTTGGTCAATTACATTTTGTGCACTTCTAAAATTATGGCCCAAAATAATGGTGGCAGGGTGGCTTTTGCCCTCGTCAAACGCCGCAAAGTTTGTGCGTTTTTTTATAAAAATTTCGGGGTTTGCAAGCCTAAACCTGTAAATGCTCTGTTTTACGTCACCAACAAAAAACAAGTTCGATTCATCATCGTTTGCAAGCAGTGAGTATATTTTGCTCTGAATTTCGTTAGTATCCTGATATTCATCTACCATTACAGCGTCAAAGCCACTTGCAACATTTTTGCCAATAAGTGTTTTTTCACCGCCGTTATTACATAGCAATTTTAGTGCAAGGTGCTCAAAATCGCTATATTCAAGCACATTTTCATTTAACTTCATCTCAAACAAAATGTCATCAAACATCTTGGCGGCTTTTACAAGCGCCTTAAGCAGTGGCAAAGTTTTTTGCCTGTCCTCGTCATATTCAGCTTGTGTGCATATGAAAACACTGTGTTTTAACTCATCAGTAATTTTTTTTGTACTGCTTCGCAAAGCTTTCACTGTGTCTGCTTTTTCGCCCGTGTAGCCTTTCACGGCTTTCAATGGTGGGTTTTTAAACTCGCTTGTATACAAAAGCGCGTCGTCCCACCTGTTTTGGTGCAGTAAATCACACAGTGCACTGTAAAAAGAATCGTCCTCGCTTAGTGCTAAATCATAGTTTGCTAAAAGCGGCTCTTCCAAAACAATAGCCCTTGCCGCACGTGTTAATTTAAGTGCATTTTGTGCGGCACTAAGTGCTTTATTTATTAATACTTCGCCCCATTTTGTGCTGTGTAGCGGCATTTCTTTTTCATAATCGTGCAAAATATTCGCAAGTGTTTTTTGTGGGCTAACGGTACTTCGCGCAAAGTCAAAAAGCGCTTGCACAGCGGCGGCAATGCTACTGTCGTTTTTTGCACGGCCGTACATTGATGACAGCTCGCAAAAATGCACATCTTCATACATTTTCTCGAGTGTAGTTTGCATTGCAGCACTTTTCATCTCATACACCTCTGCCTCGTCTGCCACAGCAAAGTTTGGCGCAATGTTAAGCTGTGCAAAATAATGCTGTAAAAGCTGCATACAAAACGCGTGAATTGTGCAAATATTTGCACGGCCCAAAAGTATTTTTTGCCTGCGTATACTAGAGTTTTGCGGCTCTTCAATTGCTTTTTTCGCAAGCCTTACGCTAATTCTTGTGCGCAGTTCCTCAGCGGCGGCGCGTGTAAACGTAACTATTAAAATTTTATCTGCCGGCACAGGGTTTTGCGGCTTTAGCATTAAATGCACTGCTCTTTCTACAAGCACCGCTGTTTTGCCACTGCCTGCCGCCGCCGACACAAGAAGTGTTCCGCCCTCATCGTAAATGGCGTTGTGTTGCTGTTTTGTCCATGTGTGCACGGTCGGTTTATTTGCTTCGTTTGCCATTTACTTTGCTCCTTTTTGTTTTTTA
>CAYJHA010000004.1:0-36275 GCA_964369785.1 uncultured Bacteroides sp. | reverse complement strand
AACTATTCAAACAAATTGTCGGGCGCTGAAATTTTCCGCTCATTCACGCCGTCTTCATGGCGGCACACAGCTCTATAATCACAAAAATTGCACGGCCTGTCGCTGTTTGTGCACAGCGGCTGTGCTTCAATTTGCCCTTCATAAATGCCCTTTGCCATTTGCACAACCGTTTGCTCAATGTGCTTTTCAATGTTTCCCAGTTGCTCAAGGCTTGCTAGTTTTTTGCTTGCCCTTACGCCATTTTTTCCGAATGTTACAGGCACATAATAGCCTGTTGCGTCTTTGTCCATGCCTTTAAGCACAGTTTCATCGTTTAAAACAAGCCCGTCCACTTTATAAGTGTGCGACAGCTCTGCCTCGCGCCTTTGAACTGACTTCACTGCCGGGTCGCCCTGAATATAAAGCACGCCTGCGGCAATTGGGTTTTCATATTGCATATACGTTTTTTTACAAATCATAAAAAGGTAAAACAGCATTTGAATGTTGAGTCCACAATAAACTTGCTCTAAATTAAACGTTTTATCGCCTGTTTTATAATCTACAACTCTTACATAATTTACCCCTGCGCTTTGCATAACATCAACTCTGTCTATTTTGCCAACAACGCGAACCGTTTTGCCGCCGGGCGCTTTTAGCGTCATAGGCTCAACTGCGTCGTTTTCATTGTAACCTATAATTTGCTCAAACATCACAGGTTTAAAGCTGCTTTGCCGCTGTTCTTTTTGCAAAAACGTAAGCAAGTTTAACACGCCGTCTTTAAGGCGCCCAATTAAATATTGAAAGCGCTTTGAAGTATGCGGCATATACTTTTCAACGTATTGCTGTGTTATTTCAAACGCGACATCGCGCAATTCTTCCTCTGTTAGCGTTAAAAAGGCATCGCTTGCTTTGCGCATTGTGTGCTCTAAAATATAGTGCACCAGGCTACCTGTTTCAATTGGTGAAAGCTCTGCCTTTTTTCTTGCACGCACACGCAAAACATACTGCAAAAAATAGCTGAATTTACATTTGTGGTACTGCTCTATTTTTGTGGGCGAAACAGTTAAACTTTCACCCACAAGCTTTTGTATTGCCTGCAAATTATGCGCTGAAAACACGCTTGGCACACAAGCCGCACTCATTGCGTCAAGGCTGTTTGCCGCTGAAGAAATGCTTGATAAAGCCGCCATGTACGCCGCTGTTTCGCTGTTGTCTTGCCTGTAATTAAGGCTTAAAATATCCAGTGCGGCGTTCGGCGTTGGGGCAAGCTCGGCCGCTGTTAGCAAGAGCTTTGGCGGTTTCAAGTACTCTATAACATTCGCAAGCTCAAAGCAAAGCGCCGCACCGCCCTTTTCCTCTTTTAGCGCACTTAAAAAAAGCCCTTTAGACGGCGCAGTAAGTGCGCGGTAAAAAAACATCTGTTCGAGCATTGTTCTGTTTTCAAAACTACCCGGCATGTCTATACCGTTTTGCACCAGCATGTCTCTGTCTTCGTGCGTTAACAGGCCGCTGTACCCTGCAATTTTAGGGAACTCGCCCTCTGCCGTGCCAAGTACAAAGCAATATTTTGGGTTTTCAAGGCGCATTCTGTCTGCTGTTGAAAAAATTACTACGTCTTGCGTAAGTGGCACATGCCCCACATCAAAAGAGCGAAGTAAAAGCGCAAACAGCTCATCATATTCCTGCGGCGAAATAATGTCATCGCCCAGCAGTGCATTTATCTCGTCCAAAAGTGACATAAGCGTGTTCCACGTGCGGTAAAGCTCTTCTTTTGAGCATGGCAGGTGTTGCAACGTCTGCTCAAAAGCGGCACTTTGCACGCCTTGCAAAATTTCTGAACTGCTATATTCAGAAGCCTCTGCCATTTTCACTGTGTTTTGCTCTGCGTTAAAGCTTTGCAAAAGTTCGTAAAGCGCTTTAGAAATTTGAAGCGCTGTGCACTTGCCGCATTTGCTTATAAACGCTGTTATTATTGGCACAATTTCGCTTCGAAGCCGCTCTGCCGAGTTCAAAACTTGCTCGTCGTCCTCGCTTAAAGTGCTTTGCTCGCCAAAGCCTGATGGCGACTTTTTAAACGGCTCCAGCCACTCTTTTGGCGCAAGCTGCCACGTATACGCATAATTTTCAAGTGCTGAAATTTCCTGTGGCTCGTAGCCGCACAGCCCTGTTTTTAACAGACGCAAAAGCCCCTCGCTGTTAATGCCCTTTGTGCAAAGTGAAAGTGCCGCACGTAAAAAACACGTGTGCGCCGCATATTCAAGCGTGCTCACAGCGTCGGTAAAGTACGGTATATCGAATAGTTCAAACTCATATTTTATAGCTTGTTCATAATTTTGGGCTTCACGGCATATAACGGCAATATCTTTGTAACTTTCGCCACTATTTACAAGTTTTATAATTTGTGCCGCAACAATTTTGCATTGCTCGTACACACTGTCGCACAGTGTTATGGCAAAAGGAGGTGTGTGTTTTTCATTTGAAGAGGTTAGTTCTCTTTCATCGGCGTATAATTTTTCTCGCTCGCTTACAGCGTCGCCGCTTTGCTCAATTTTGTCAAATTCAAAATGTTCTTCATCATAAAAGCCACATAAAATTGAATTTACCGCCCTTAGCTGTGCACAATTTTTATGCCTATAATTTTCATCAAAATTTTCAGGCGTCTGCACAGTTATATTTTGCCGCTGCGCTAAGCGAATAAGCCGCTGCGCAGTATTTTTTACAGGCTCAAACAGGCTTGAATTGCCCTGTAAACGCGTGTCATAGCACAGCGCCACTGTGCATTCTTTTGCCGCTACAAACTTTTCAATAAGTGTATATTGCGGTGGGGTAAAGCCGTCAAAATTATCTATAAAAACATATGTATCTTGCAAAAAATCAGGCTCAATTTTCTGTGCCGCTATGTTAATTCTATCTTGTGTGTCCAGTGCAATTCCACTTAAAAGCACCTCGTATGTTTTCCATATAAGCGCAATTTCTTTTAGCTTTTTACCATTTTCCCCTGTGCATTTGCTAATGTCGTTTAAATTTTCAGGCGTTGCGCCTGCCGTTTTAAGCTCTTTTATAACGTCTGCGCACATTGAACAAAAGTTTGTGTTTTTAATATGCGCTTTGTATGTTTCAAGCTCGTCGCACAATTTTTCTCCTGCCCTGCGCACCGCAACAATGCGCCCCGCGTCAGACAGTGTTTTAACAGCCGCACCGCCGTAATGTTTTAGCACGCTCTCAGCAAAAGACGTAAAACTTCGCACATCAGCATATGCACTAAGCTCGTCTTTCAAATGCGCATATATCAGTGTTTCAGCCGTTGCGGAAAACTGCTCGGGCACTATATATAAGCAACGACGCCCCTGCTTTGCGTGCTGTTTTATGCAAGAAAGCACGCTGTGTGTTTTGCCGCTTCCCGAAATGCCTGTAAGAAGTTTTAACACACAACATGCCCCCTTTTTAGTTATTAGCTTTTGGTTTTAGCTTATAATGCCGACAAAAGTTAATACTATCTATAATATATCCTTAATAGTTTCTTCTGTGTTACTCTCAATTGCCGTTCTGTTTGAAACATAGCCTCTGTGTGTTTGGCCTGTGTAAATTGTGTAGCCGTCTTTACCTTTTTTCTTTGTTTCATACAAAGCTATATCCGCATTTTTGTACAAAGTGTCAAAATCTTTACCGCTTGTGGGGTAAACTGCAATGCCTATACTTGCCGAAATACTTGCCGCAACGCCGTTGCTCTCATAAGTTTTGTCGAACGTTTGGATTATTTTTTCAGCTTTTTTCTCAATATCGCTAATGTCTGACATATCTCTCATAAACGCAAAAAATTCATCGCCGCCAATGCGCCCAACAATGTCGAACGAGCGGAACATATTTTTCAGCTCTGTCGCAAGCTCATTTATAACTTTGTCGCCAAATATATGCCCCAGTTTGTCGTTAACATCTTTAAAATTGTCTAAATCAATTATAAACAGTGTGTGCGTTTTTGTAGTCATAGCCGAATTGTTTACAATTTCTTTTATCTTGAACTCTGTTGTTCCCTTGTTGTATATGCCTGCAAGAGAGTCGATTTCAGACTTTTCTTTAAGCTCAAGTGAAGCCCTCATGCTTGCGTCTATATTTTCAAACACGCCAATAGCCTTTATAACATTGCCTGTTTCTTCATCTCTAATTGGCATACATGTCATAGAACTCCACACATATTCATCATTTTCAAGCTTAATTTTAAAAATGATGTCCGATACATTTTCGCCTTTTTTTATTTTTGTCGCCGCATGAATAACGTTTAGTTTGTCTTTTTTATCTATCATATCGCCGGCAATTGCGTCAACGGGCCAGTTGCTTATAATTGGCTTGCGCTTAAATATTTGCTCAAAATTGCCGGTCAGCTTCAAGTCTCCGCGCTCAACGTCCCACTCGAATATTACCTTGTTTATCTGTTCAGACAAAAGGGCAAAGTTTCTCTCGTAAATGCGTGCATTTTCGTTTATTTTCTTTTGTGTTGTGTAAAATGCATACAGCAAAATACCAATTGCAAACAGTATGCTTAATATAAACAATAAGCCGTTAGAAATATGCCTGCGGCTGTTTTGTATAACTGTGTTCTCGTCTATTACGTTAATAATTACCCAGTTATTAATATCAACCGCCGAAACATATGCAATACGCGGCTCACCCGCAAGCGAATACTCTACAATTGCGCTTTGCCTGTCTTTAAACACATTTGTGAAATTTTCAGCAGAATACCCCTGCTCAAAAACGGCACGGTCTAATACTTCATACAAATTTTCTTTATCGCCTTGCCATGTTTGTATTAGGTTATCTGCCACGTAACTTCCGCCGGCGTCAATTATATAATAGCTACTGTTTATAGAGGAGTTGTAGTCTTGAAAAATAATAGACAAATCTTCAGTGCTTAAAATGCCTACAAAGTAGGCAAGCAGTACGCCCTCACTGCTGTGCACCGGCACATTAACAGACACAACATTTGCGCCTACTTCCTCATCATAAAAAACATTTGAAACATGAGTTGCGCCAAGCCTCATTTCGTCGGTAAAAGCGTAGTCGCCCTCTTTTAGCTCAACGCCGTTTGAACAATACGACTCACCGTTTGGCATAACAATTCCAATTCTTGAAAAGTCGTGTAGCATTACAAAATCATTAAAAATGCTTTCTTGCTGTGTTGTCTCAAATTCATAATAGTAGAAATGTGTTGCGCCGTATGCTACGGTTTCTAAAACATCAATATAGCTATCAAATAAATCTTGCGCAATAGCGGCATTGTTTTCAGTGTCTGCCATTAATGTGGCCTGCGCTGTTTGCTCTTCAAAACTATTTGCGTTGCTAATAAAATTCGCCACCGAAACAGACACCCAAACGACCAATACTATTATTATAAGTAACATTTTCTTAGTTGTTATATTACCTTCTTGCGGCTTAGTTTTTTCCATAATAACGTGCCTTTCTAATGCATTTTTGGCCTATCGCTATATTTATATAAGTGCAATTGCCTCACTTAGTGTTTGCACAACAAACGAGGTTAGCCTCTTAAGCTCTTTAGTGGGCTTTTCACCGTCGGGTATCATAACAGTGCTACAACCTGCCGCATTTGCCGCACGCACACCGCTTGGGCTGTCTTCGAAAGCTATACATTCATGTGCGCTAACATTAAGCTTTTTGGCCGCAGCCAAGAAAATGTCGGGTGCAGGCTTTGAATTTTCCACTTCATCACCGGCTACAATTACATCAATGTACTGCATTACGCCTGCAACATTTAAGTTTTGCTCTACAAGCTGCCTATACGTGCTACTTGCCACAGCAATTGGTATATTCTTTTCTTTAGCCGCTTTCAAAAAATCAATAAGCCCCTCTTTTATAGGCACTTCTTTTTTTAATATTGCAACCATTCGCTCGTCTACTATATCGCTTAATTTATCGTAGGGAAAGTCGTCACCAAAGTGGGCAACAAGCGCTTCTTTTGAAGCTTGCCTGTTTTTTCCGCGAAGCAAATCTAAATCTTGCACCATAATAGGGTACTTTTCTTCTTTGCTTGCTTCAAGCCATAGCTTTGTGCATAAAGTCTCCGTGTCAAACATCAACCCGTCCATGTCCATTAAAATAGCTTTGTAATTCATAAATTATACAAACCCCTCTCTTAAAAAAGCGTTTACACCAATTAAAATAACTGTAAAATTTTCGTTTTTGTTATATAGTGCTATGCGCACAATTACACATATATATTGTATCACAAACAAAACTAAAATTGTATTGTTTTTTTTAATTTTTTTGCTTTTCTGATATTTTTTCTGTGCATAAGGCGCAAGGGCACTTGCCAAAAAAGCAATTTCAGTTTATAATGAACGATAAGATTTTATTTGTTGGAGTGTTATATGTTAAATATATCTGTTACTAAAACAAAAGCGCCAAAGCAAAAGCCCGACGAGAGCAATTTAGGCTTTGGCAAACATTTTACCGACCATATGTTTATTATGGACTATGAAACCGGCAAAGGCTGGCACAATGAACGCATAGTTCCATACCAAAACATAAGCCTTGACCCTGCAAGTGTAGTTTTCCATTATGCCCAAGAGGCTTTTGAGGGGCTTAAAGCATACAGAAACAGCGATGGCGAAGTTTTGCTTTTCCGCCCTGATTGCAACGCAAAGCGCATGAACGACACATGCGAGAGAATTTGTATGCCGCCCATACCGGAGGAAGACTTTATTCAAGCTGTAAAAGCGCTTGTTAATATTGACAGCGACTGGGTGCCAAGCAGTAAAGGCGCAAACCTTTACATACGCCCGTTTATATTTGCAACAGACGTAGGCCTTGGCGTTCATGCGTCAGACAAGTACTATTTTATGGTTATTTGCGCACCCTCAGGCGCATATTATAAAGAGGGCATTAACCCTGTGCGCATTTTTGTTGAAAGCGAATATATTAGAACAGCGCCCGGCTTAACAGGTGCTGTAAAATGTGGCGGTAACTACGCTGCAAGTATTAAATCTGCACATATTGCCGCACAAAAAGGCTTTGCGCAAGTTTTATGGCTTGACGGCGTTGAGCATAAATATGTTGAAGAAGTAGGTAGCATGAACCTTTTCTTTAAAATTGACGGTAAAATTTACACAGCCGAGTGTAATGGCACTGTACTTCCCGGTGTTACGCGCCGCAGCTGTATAGAGCTGTTTTGCGACTGGGGCTACGAAGTTATTGAGGGCAAGCTTGCAATAGACACAGTTATGCAAGCGGCAAAAGACGGAACGCTTGAAGAGGTGTTCGGCACAGGAACAGCGGCTGTTGTTTGCCCTGTTAAAGAGCTTGTTTACAGCGGTGAAAGCGCGTTTGTAAGCGACACTATTGGCCCGCTTACACAAAAACTTTACGACACGCTAACAGGCATACAATACGGCAGGTTAGAAGATACAAAAAATTGGACAGTTGCAATTAAATAAAATAAATAAATTTTCAGGAGTGTGATGTTTTGGAAACCCCCGCGTCAAGTACGTATATAGTTTTTATAATTCTAATTGTATTATCGGCATTTTTTTCAGCTAGTGAAACTGCACTTTCCTCTGCTAACAAAATACGCTTAAAAACAAGCAGTGACAACGGAAGCAAAACAGCGCGAACAGCGCTAAATTTGATTGAAGATTTCGACAGAACTTTAAGCGCTATATTAATAGGTAACAATATTGTAAACATAGCGTCTGCTTCGCTTGCTACAATTGTGGCAACAGCCCTTTTGGGCGAGGGCGGCGCCGCAGTGGCAACATTTGTTGTTACTGTTGTTGTGCTTATTTTTGGCGAGATATTGCCAAAGAGCTTTGCTAAAGACAATGCAGAAAAGGTAAGCTCGGCTATTTCGGCGCCTTTGCAGTGGATAAAAGCAGTTTTGCGCCCTGTGGTGTGGGTATTTGTGCAAATAAAGCGCATTTTCACAGGCGCACGAACAAACGAGCTTAATGTGCTGCCAAGCGTAACGGAAGACGAGCTGAAAACAATTATAGAGACAGTTGAAGAAGAGGGCGTTTTGAACAGCCGCGAAACTGATATAATTCAAAGCGCAATAGAATTTAACAGCATAACTGTGCAGGATATTTTGGTGCCGCGCGTTGATGTTTCGGCTGTTGATGTGCACTCTCCCACTAGTGAGATTATTACAATTTGCGTACACAAAGGGTTTAGCCGTATTCCTGTTTATGACGGCAGTATAGACAATATAATTGGTGTTTTATATGCGAAAGACTTGCTTTATGCGCTTTCTCAAAACAGAGAAATACAGCCGCGAAAAATGAAGCGTGATGTTATGTTTGTGTATAAAACAAAGCGAATTAACGACTTGCTTGCGGAACTGCGCCACAAAAAACAGCATATGGCTATTGTTACAGACGAACACGGCGGTATGCTTGGGCTTGTTACTATGGAAGATATATTGGAAGAGCTTGTGGGCGAAATTTGGGACGAAACAGACAAAACCGAAATTTCAATAAGGCGTATTGACGCAACACGCTGGCTTGTTTTGGGCGACACTCACATAGACGACTTGTTTGAAGAAATTGAGTTTGCTGACAAGGATTTTGAGTGCGAGGCAACGACTGTTGCAGGCTGGGCGTTTGAAGAATTTGAAAAAATACCGCAAATAGGCGAAAGCTTTAAGTATAAAAACTTAGTTGTAACTGTTAACGAAATGGACGAGCAAAGAATTGAGAGCTTAACCGTGAGAATGACAGATTAAAAGTTGCAATAAAAACGCTAGCAACTTAAGGGTTATAATATGGTGCATTTTGTTTTAATAACGGTACACTTAATGCCCTGTTTATCGGCATATTTATACAAGCATTGTAGGGGCGGCGTTTTGCCGCCCGCAAGGTTTTATGCGACAAATAAAAGCCTAAATACTGTATTTATTTGCAAAAAAATTGAAATTCTACAAATGGTCGATTGACACAGCACACACAAACGTGCTTAAATTAGTACACGGCAACACTTCAAGCCCTATGCACTAACATATAGTGTTTTAGTCTTTAAGCCATGCCCTATTCTACCCAAGGTGGCGATTATTATTAAAACAGACAGCGAAGTTATTGGCGATTTTATTGCCGCAATACGCAAAGAAAAAGCGCTTACACAAAAACAGCTTGCAAAGCAACTTCATGTAAGCGACAAAACAGTTAGCAAATGGGAGCGTGGGCTTAGCCTACCCGACATATTGCTAATTATTCCGCTGTGCGAAACACTGGGTGTAACCAGCACAGAGCTTTTAACGGGTGAAAAATCGCTTAACCGCACCTCGCCGACAGAGCTTCAAATTGACGATGTGTTAAAACAGCTTACAAGCATACACAGGGTTAAAACGCAGATAGAGCCAATTAAAAAAACAAATGCATTTTTAATTATTTTGAACTCTCTTTGCTTTTTAACTTATTTTCTGGTGTTCAGCTTTGCTTATTACACCGTTTTAAACATTCACACCCTAGACGTTGCGTTTTACCCCGTTATAGGCCCAATTTTAAGCGCACTATCATATATTATTATTTTTATTAATGCGTTTTTTATTGTTGTAACACTGCTGTTTTTCTTCAAAAAATCACTTATATACATATTTTCTGTTTCGCATTATTTAGGTGCGTTTTTGTCGGCACTTTATTTTAGCCGCAGCCTTAAAAGCTTAACGCTACCCGAACAATTCGACGTTAATTCGTGGATGTTTGACTTTATTAAACTTTACGTTGCAGGAATTATAGTGGCGCTTGTTCTTAACATTATTGCGTTTATATTTTTTCAGCAAAAAAACAAAGTTTAATATTTAGAAGTATCTACAACAAAACTATTTTAAAATTTGCTTATTTTGCAATTTGCGTGGGTAATACCGCAAATTGTGAAATAAGTTATTTTTTTAACAATTTAATAATTGATTTTAATTTCTTATTGTTGTATAATAATTGTAAATATGTAGCAACGCTAGATAGTTTAAATTAATATAAAATTTTGGAGGTATAAAAATGCTTGTTAACGCAACACAAATGTTACAAAAAGCACGTGAGGGAAAATATGCTGTGGGCCAGTTCAACATCAATAATTTAGAGTGGACAAAGGCCGTTCTCACTGCCGCACAAAAAATGAACAGCCCTGTAATTTTGGGTGTTTCTGAGGGTGCTGGCAAATATATGACAGGCTATAAAACTGTTGCAGCAATGGTTAGCGCAATGGTAGAGTCGCTTAACATTACAGTGCCCGTTGCACTTCATTTAGACCACGGAAGCTATGAGGGTGCGCTTGCTTGCATTGAGGCAGGCTTTAGCAGCGTTATGTTTGACGGCAGCCATTATTCAATTGACGAGAACATGAAAAAAACAACAGAGCTTGTAAAAATTGCACACGATAAAGGTGTTTCAATTGAGGCAGAGGTAGGCAGCATTGGCGGCGAGGAAGACGGCGTTGTTGGCACTGGCGAAATTGCAGACGCTGACGAATGTGCACAAATTGCAGCGCTTGGCGTTGACTTTTTAGCAGCAGGCATAGGCAACATTCACGGTGTTTACCCCGACAACTGGAGTGGCCTTGCTTTCGACGCACTTGAAAAAATTAACGCGTCAACAGGCACAACACCGCTTGTTTTGCACGGCGGCACAGGCATACCTGAAGATATGATTAAAAAAGCAATTACTTTGGGTGTTAGCAAAATTAACGTAAACACTGAGTGTCAACTCTCGTTTGCGGCGGCAACAAGGGCATATGTTGAGGCAGGAAAAGACAAACAAGGCAAAGGCTTTGACCCACGCAAACTTCTTGCACCGGGCACTGAGGCAATAGCTGAAACAGTTATGGAAAAAATTAAACTTTTCGGCTCTGAGGGCAAGGCATAAAACAGAAAATTTGCAGTTTAAATATGCAAAAAAATCTTTGTAAAGCAATAGTTAAATTTAACAAGATTTTTGTAAAAAATACTGTTTTTTTCTATGTTTTTATTTTTACTCGGCAACATTTAAACAGCCTGTTTTGTTGAAAACTGTTAACATTTTGTTGAAAACTGTGCTTCATTTGACTATTCAACATCGCTTGATTACTGAAAACAAGCCCTTTTTCCACACTTTCAACAGTGTTTTCAACAACGCTATTGCATATTTAATTTTTTACAATTTGTATAAATTACATGCAGAAAATAACACAAGAAAACGCAAAAAACAACTAAAAAAAACAAAAATTCAGCACCAAAAAACGGTGCTGAATTTTTTTATGTTTTTTTATGCATTTTGCCAATTGATTTTTAATCGAATTTATTATATAACGCAATTTTTCAAGGCAAATATTCCGTCTTTTATAGTAAGCACACCATAGCCATAGCCATTTAAACCATGCCTGTTGCCCGAAACTGCACCCGGGTTAAAAAGTGCCACACCGTTCACTGTCTCGTTTAGTGGCGCATGTGTGTGGCCAAACATTGCAATGTGCGCATTTTTAGACTTTGCCACGTTTAAAAGCTCCCGCAAATGGCGCTTTACATAATATAAATGCCCATGCGTGTAAAAAATATTTACGCCGTCAATAGTAACAACGGCATGGCTGAGCATATTTCGTAAAAAATCGCAGTTTCCCATAACTTTGTACATTTTTATGTGAGGATACTCAATTTCTATTTTTGCCATATCGTTTGCACCGTCCCCTAAAAAAAACAGTACATCAACGTTTTGTTCCTTTTCCAATATTTCGTGCACACCCGCTGTATATCCATGCACATCAGAAATTATTATTGCTTTCATTATTCGCCGTTTTCCTCACTTATTTTTTGCGTGCCACACTGTTTATAAATTTCACTTTTTGCAAGCCCTGTCATCTTTGCGGCTTTTTTCGCTGCCATGCTTGCACTGTCGCCGTCTTCCATATACTTTGCCGCAATAGCGCTTGCTTCTTGTAGCGTATATTTCGGTGCGTTCTCATCACCGTCAACCGCACTTTCGCTATCGCCTTTTGTTGCACCGCTTAAAACAAGCACAAATTCGCCGCGCGGTGCTTTTTCTGTATACAATTTTTTTGCATCGCCCAATGTTGTTATAAATATTTCTTCGTGTAGCTTTGTAATTTCCCTGCACACGGTTACACTGCGCTGTGTGTCCATAGCCTCACACAAATCAGTCAGTGTTGTCAGCAATTTATGCGGTGCTTCGTAAATTATAGATGTTTTAGCCTGATGTTTAAGCTCTTCAATACGCTGTTTTTTTTGGCGCTTATTCGTGGGTAAAAAACCCTCGAACACAAACGTGCCCGTAATTTGGCCGGACGTGCAAAGCGCCGCAATTGCCGCACAAGCGCCGGGTATAGGCTCTACCTTTATGCCTGCCTCGTGTGCGTCTCGCACTATAATCTCGCCCGGGTCTGATATAGCCGGCGTGCCTGCATCACTGCAAAGTGCACAGCTTTCGCCTGCAATTATGCGGCTCAAAATGTACTCGCCTTTTTGCTTCAAATTATGTTCATAGTAGCTTACAATCGGCTTTTTAATTTCTAAGTAGTTCAAAAGTTTAGATGTAACGCGAGTGTCCTCTGCCGCAATAAAGTCTACTTTTTTCAGCACGTCACATGCGCGCATTGTAAGGTCGCCTAAATTACCTATCGGCGTTGCAACTATGTATAAAGTGCCGGTTTCACGTCCATTTTTATCCACAATGTACCCTCTCGTGTTTTATACTAATTTGAATTTATACAAACAATATACGCTTGTGCATATTACAATCACATCTCATAAATATCACGCATTGCAGGGCTAGGGCGTGTGCCGTCCGGGTTTTCCGTTACCAAAACGGGCAACATTCTAAGGCCGGGCGCACTGTTTTTTTGCCCCTCAATTAGCATAAGCCACGGCTCTTTGTGTGGCTGTGCCGTAACAAATTGCACGCGCTTTGGTTCTATTTTAGCGTTTCGCATGGCGCAAATTATGTCGGCCATGCGCTGTGGGCGCTGGCAAATGCACAGCTTTCCCCCGTCTTTCAGCAAAAAAGATGCCACTTTGCACACGTCTTCAATAGTGCAAGTTTCCTCGTGCCGTGCGTTTGCACGCGCTTTAACAGGGCTTACAAAACCACCTGTAAAGTACGGCGGGTTACACGTTATAACGTCAAACTGCGTGTTGTAAAAATGCTGCGCTAATTGCTTTTCGCCACCATTTTTACACATATTCACAGGTTTTATGCTTCTTAAATCCATACAAATAGGTATAATGTTTTCTGCTCTATTTTCGCTAACACTTTTGTTTAAAAGCTCAATAGCGGCTTTTTCTATGTCAATAGCTACACATTTTCCGCGGTGTCCTCTATCAAAAAGGCGCAGTGGAATTATGCCGCAGCCTGTGCCTAAATCGCACACAGTTTGGGCACGTTTTGCCGCACAAAAGTGCGCAAGCAGCAGTGCGTCTGCACCAAATTTGTGGGGGCTTTCAATGTACACCTTTGTGCCGTGTGTCAGCACTTCTGCCTTGCTTTTGCTTTCATCGTTATGTAAATTGCAAGCGCTTTCGTGCGCCGCAATATTTGTATCATTACTCTTATTTGTCTTTAGCATTATATCTCTCTTTCAAGCCCATAATAACAACACTAAAAAAATAAATTGTAGGGGCAAGTGAATTAAGACGCCTTGGCAAAAGCCATAAGCGGCATAAAGGCACTACCCCTACATTTTGTGTAAAAAATTACTTTTAACTGATATTATGCTTAAAATTAGCCTGCACTAATTGCGCTTACAGGACATTCGCCCTCGCAAGAGCCGCAGTCAATACATGCGCCTGCATCAATTTCATATTTGCCGTCGCCCTCGCTTATTGCGCTAACAGGGCATGAGCCTGCACATACGCCGCAAGCAATGCATTCGTCGCTGATTTTGTATGCCATAATTTTCTCTCCTTTATCTCCGCACGTTTTAAAATCTCTGCCGTGGGTTTGTGCGGCACACATCGGCAGAGGGAAAATACTCCTAAAATTATTTTACCACAAGTCAGCAAAATTTCAAGTATTTTTTGTTAAAACGTTGTAAATACAAGCAAAAATAGCTATTTTAAAAGCATTATTTAAAATAATTAACGCCACTTGTAAAAATGGGCTCGAATTTATTGCCCGGCACATTTTTATAAAGGTAATCTGCGCACCTTTCGCTGTGCCCCATTTTTCCAAAAACTCGGCCGTCTTCGCTTGTTATGCCCTCAATGGCAAGCACACTGCCGTTAGGGTTAAAGCGCAAATCCATTGTTGCATCGCCGTTTAAATTAACATATTGCGTTGCAATTTGCCCGTTATTTACAAGTTTTTCAAGCATGCTATTACTTGCAACAAAACGCCCCTCACCGTGGCTTATTGCAACCGTGTGGACATCGCCCACTTTAGTGCCGCTAAGCCACGGCGAAGCGTTGCTTACTATTCGCGTGCGCACAAGCATACTTTGGTGGCGCCCAATTGTGTTAAATGTCAAAGTCGGGCAGTTTTCGTCTGTCTCAACAATTTTGCCGAATGGCACAAGCCCCAATTTTATAAGCGCTTGAAAACCATTGCAAATGCCAAGCATTAGCCCGTCGCGCACGTTTAACATTGTATGCACGGCATTTGTTATTTCAGGGTTTCTGAAAAATGCCGCTATAAGTTTTGCACTGCCCTCCGGCTCGTCTGCGCCTGAAAAGCCGCCTGGTAAGAAAATTATCTGGCTATTTTCTATTTTCTCACGCATTGCCTGTACACTTTCGGCAACATTTTGCGGTGTCATGTTGTTTATTACAAAAACATCAGGCACTGCACCTGCTTTTTCCATAATTCGTGCGCTGTCATACTCGCAGTTTGTGCCGGGGAAAACAGGTATAAGAACTCTCGGTTTCGCAAAAGTATTTGCGTTTTGTATAGCAGGCCCTTTGTATGTTTTTCTTGCGCCTTTCATCTCAAAAGTTAGCGTTTCAACGTTATTTTTACATTCTTCGCTTTCGCCCTTGCCCTCAGCTTTAATACTTGCACTTGCGTCAATGTCAAGCTCATAATACGGCATAACAGGTGCAAGTTTTTGCTCGTATGCTTTTTGCACGCTGTTTAAATCTACTGTTTCGCCGCTAGCTGTAAAAGTATAGCCCTTTACAGTTGTTCCAAGGTGTGTAAAACAAGCGCCTGCATTTCCACTGCAAATTTCTGTTTCAATCGTTTTTACGTCATAATTTTCTGCAAGCTCTAAAATAAACCCACCGTAGCAAGGCGCAAAAATTTGCTGTTTTTCAATTTTTTCACTGCATTTAAAGCCAATTTTGTTGCCAAGGCACATTTTTACAAGCCCCTCTGCAACGCCGCCCGCAACAGGCGCCCATGCGCTTATAATTTTACTGCTTTTAATTAAATTATGCACAGTATCAAACAATTTTAACTGGCTTTGTGCATTAGGCAGCAAATTATTTTCCGCCTTTGAGCTAACAAGCACCACGTTACTGTTATCACTCTTAAATTCAGGCGATATTACATTTTTTACATCGCCGTGTGCCACGGCAAAGCTGACAAGCGTCGGTGGTACGTCCAATTGTTCAAAGCTGCCGCTCATGCTGTCTTTTCCGCCAATTGCCGCAACGCCAAAATCAACCTGTGCGTCAAGCGCACCTAAAAGCGACGCAACAGGCTTGCCCCAGCGTGTGGGCTCTGTTCTCAACCGCTCAAAATATTCTTGGAACGTTAGGTAAGAATTTTGAACGCTAAAGCCCGCCGCAACAATTTTGCTAAGGCTTTCAAGAACTGCAAGGTATGCACCAACGTACATGTTATTTTCTGACACAACGGGGTTATATCCGTATGCCATTGCACTGCATGTGCTTGTTTCGCCCTTTAAAACAGGTATTTTAGCAACCATTGCTTGTGTGGGCGTAAGCTGGTTTTCGCCGCCAAACGGCATTAAAACGCTTGCCGCGCCAATGCTGCCGTCGAAGTGCTCTGTAAGGCCTTTTTTACTGCACACGTTTAAGTTAGCCATAAGCATTTCAAGTTTATCAGCCAGTGAAGTATGCACTTTTTCACTTTCGCTATCACTTGTTGTTTTATTGCCCCTGCCTTTGCCCAAAGCACTTTGTGGCTTTTTGCTAAAAGGCAACACGTCATCGCCATAATTCGAAAGCACATTTTCAAGGCACGGTTTTTCTGCGCTGTTCATATTCAAAACATGCGCTTTTATGTATTTTTCTGCACCGTTAGAGTTTAAAAAGTCTCTGCTTATATCACAAATTACATTGCCCTGCCATGTCATTACAAGGCGGTTTGTGGCTGTTATTTGCGCTACAATTGTAGCTTGCAAATTTTCGGCATTTGCAAGTTTTATAAACTTCTCTGCGTCGGCGGCGCTTACAACTACTGCCATTCGCTCTTGGCTCTCACTTATTGCAAGTTCTGTTCCGTCAAGCCCGTCGTACTTTTTCGGCACTTTATCAAGGTCAATGCAAAGCCCGTCGGCAAGCTCGCCTATTGCAACGCTAACGCCGCCTGCACCAAAATCGTTGCATTTCTTTATAAGCAGTGTCGCTTCTTCTGTGCGGAAAAGGCGTTGCAATTTACGCTCTTCAGGGGCGTTGCCCTTTTGCACCTCTGCCCCGCAAGACGACAAGCTGTCTTGCCCGTGCGCCTTTGAAGAGCCCGTTGCACCGCCGCAACCATCGCGCCCTGTTTTGCCGCCTAAAAGTATAACAACATCGCCAGCAAGCGGCACTTCTCTGCGCACTGCTTTTTGCGGCACTGCGCCCATAACTGCGCCAATTTCCATGCGCTTTGCTATGTATCCCTCGTGGTAAATTTCGTCTACAAGCCCTGTTGCAAGCCCAATTTGGTTGCCGTAGCTTGAGTAGCCATGCGCCGCTGTTTGAACAATTTTTCTCTGCGGCAATTTGCCGGGCATTGTCTCGCTTATAGGCACAAGTGGGTTGCCTGCACCTGTTACGCGCATTGCTTGGTACACATAGCCCCTGTTTGCAAGTGGGTCTCTTATAGCGCCGCCAATGCATGTTGCCGCACCGCCGAACGGCTCAATTTCCGTTGGGTGGTTGTGCGTTTCGTTTTTAAATAGTAATAGCCAATCTTCTTTTTTGCCATCTACTTCTACGTCAATTTCAACGCTACAAGCATTTATTTCATCGCTCTCGTCTAAATGCTTCAGCTTGCCCTGTTTTTTAAGGTATTTGCCGCCAATTGTGCCCATATCCATAAGGCACACAGGTTTTTTGCTTATTCTTTCGCCGTGCACTTCTTTTCGCATATTTAAATATCTATCATACGCGGCTTTCACTGTCTCATCTTCTATTGTAACATCGCTTATTATTGTGCCGAATGTTGTATGGCGGCAATGGTCACTCCAGTAGGTATCTATCATTTTTATTTCTGTTATAGTGGGGTTGCGCTTTTCGCTTTTAAAATAATCTTTGCAGAATTTAATGTCGTCTAAATCCATTGCAAGGCCTTGCTGTGCCAAAAACTCTTTCAGCGCTTCTTCACCCATATCTATAAAGCCGTCAAGCGTTTTAACTGTTGTGGGTAGCTCATAGTCGGCTTTCAGCGTTGTGCGCTCTTCAAGGCTTGCCACACGTGCTTCAACAGGGTTAATTGTATAAGCTTTTATTTGTTCCAGCTCTTCGCTATTTACATCACCGTATATAAGAAAAACACGTGCACTCGCAACATTTGGCAGCTCTCCACAGCTTATTAGCTGAATACACTGCGCTGCACTTGCCGCACGCATGTCGAACTGGCCCGGCAGATACTCTGTTGCAAATATTTTGCACTCGCCCAAATTTGCGCCGCTTTGCACAGCTTCATCAAGCGTTTTATACACGTTGTCGAGTTGCGGCTCACTGAAAACAGTGCCAACACACATATCAAACAGCTGTGCTGTAATGCCCTCTGTGTCATACCTGTTCACAACTCTTATATTGCTTACTCCTTTTATGCCCAGCATATCGCGCAGCTCGTGTAAAATTCCGTTTGCCTCCACTTGAAAATTTTTCTTTTTTTCAACGTATATACGGTGAACCATTTTATACCTCTTTCCTATTCAATATCAACAACTTAAGGGGTTATGCCGCAAAACATTACATTGTATGTGCAAACTGCACCCATAACGGGCGGCCGATGACCGCCCCTACATACTTCACGTTCATTGTTTTGCGTTGCTAAGTTGTTGACATTGCTTTCCTAATTTATGTGCAAATTTCAACTACTGTCGACACTATCCAATTAAATATCGCAGTTTAGCGCTTTTTTTCCAATATCATCGCGCATGTGCACACCATCAAAGCTAATTTGCCTTGCCGCAATGTACGCTTTTTCAACTGCGCTTTGCAAATTATCAGCAGTGGCACACGCACCTAGAACGCGCCCACCATTTGTTACAAGTTTTTTTGCCGCGCTTGTACTATTGCCTTGTTCAAACGCTGCATGTTCACCATTGTTTTGTGCAAACGCGGTGCCTGCATGGAAAATTTCACTGTCGCCGTCACTTATCTGCCCATTTTCAAGGCCCTTTATCTCTTTGCCTTTTGGGTATTCCAGTGGGTAGCCGCCGCTTGCAAGCACAACGCACGCCGCGCTTTTATTGTAAAATTCCACATTAATTTGCGATAATGTGCCGTTAGTTGTAGCCTGCATAACTTCTAAAAGGTCTGTTTTCAAAAGCGGCAACACAACTTGCGTTTCAGGGTCGCCAAAACGGCAGTTGTACTCAATAACTTTTGGGCCGTTTTGTGTTAGCATAAGCCCAAAATAAAGGCAACCTTTAAACGTTCTGCCCTCTTTTTTCATTGCTTTTATAGTGGGCATAAATATTGTATCCATGCACTCTTTTGCTACTTTTTCTGTATAAAACGGGTTTGGCGCAATTGTGCCCATGCCGCCCGTGTTAAGACCTTTGTCACCGTCCAGTGCGCGTTTATGGTCCATACTGCTAACCATAGGCACAACGGTTTCACCGTCTGTAAAGCTTAAAACGCTAACCTCGGGGCCTGTTAAAAATTCTTCAACAACAATGCTTGCCCCTGCCGCGCCGAACTTGCTTTGCGTCATCATCTCTTTAACGGCTAAAATCGCCTCATTTTTCGTGTTGCAAATTAAAACGCCCTTGCCAAGTGCAAGCCCATTTGCTTTTACAACAAGCGGAAATTCTTCATAATTCTCTATGTACTCAAGCGCTTTTTCAACATCGTCAAAAACAGCATAACCTGCCGTAGGAATATTATATTTTTTCATTAAATCTTTAGAAAAAATTTTACTGCCCTCTATAATTGCCGCCGCTTTATTTGGGCCAAAGCACGGTATATCTACTTCTTCAAAAGCATCTACCATGCCATTAACAAGTGGGTCGTCGGGCGCAACAACGCAGTAATCTAAACCAATGCTTTTCGCCCATTGCACCATTTTTTCTGTATCATCCGCCGCTATGGGCACACACGTTGCATCATACGATATTCCGGCGTTGCCCGGTGCACAAAAAAGCGTTAAGTTTTGTTTGCTTTGTGCAAGTTTTCTTATAATGGCGTGCTCTCTGCCGCCACTGCCTACTACAAGTATTTTCATGTTGCACTCACCGCCTTAATATTCAAAATCGCACGCAGTACGCGTTTCAACAATACTGCGCACAAAGTCAACAACCTTAACGTGTTCAGGGTGCACCGCATAGTCTTCAAGCGCCTTTTTGTCTGTATGGGTGCTAATTAAAACAGCGTCAAAGCCACTGTAACCTATTCCCACTTCTATGCTTAATAAGCCGGGAATTTTGCCAAAAAGCGCCTCAATAATGTTTTTTAATTGTGTAAGGTTTTCCTCGTTTTTCTTGTCTTCTTTCAACTTCCACATAACAACATGTTTTACCATTTTTAAACCCTTTCCTATTATATAGTGTATTTGTTATATTTAAAACTTCTCGTTTCACCTTGTAATAATACCGCGCAATGCCGCTAATCTTCCTGCGTATTAATTGCCTTTAGCCCAATATCGTTTTTAACTGTGCCGCCTGTTTGTATTGAATGTTTGCCGTACTTTTTTCGTATAGTGTCAAGGCTACGCTCTAAATTTTCGCGTTTTTTGCCTTTTTGTTCTTGCTCGCTGTCGTTTTCAAAAAAAGAAATTTGGCTGTTTTGTGGGTTATTTGTTAAATTTTGCGCTGTTACTGTTATCATACGCACCGGTTTTTTCATGTCCCAGTTTTGCAGGGCAAGCTCAAAAGCCGCCTCACTTATATCTTTTGCAAGGCACGTGGGTGTGCTTAGCTGTTTTTGGCGCGAAATGCTTTTTAGCTCTGTGTCTTTTAGCTGAATTTGAACGCATGTTGCATAAAGCGCATTTTTACGAAGCCGCGTTGCCACCTCGTCTGCTAGGCTTACAATGCCGCTTTTTACGTCACTCTCGCCCACAAGGTTTCGGCTAAACGTAAAGCCGTTGCCCACACTTTTAACTTCCTGCTTTTTATTGTATGCCTCAACGGGCGCCTCGTCAAGCCCTCTTGCGTATTTACTTATTTCAACGCCCATTTTTCCCATTGCTTTAAATAACAATTCAGGCTCTGCCGCGGCTAGTTGGCCTATATTTTTTATGCCGAGGCTCAAAAGTGTGCTTTGCGCCGCTTTGCCAACGTATAAAAGCTCACCTACGGCAAGCGGCCAAACGCGCATTTTATAGTCGTCTTTCATAAAAACGGTTAGTGCGTCGGGTTTTTTATAGTCAGAGCCGAGCTTTGCAAAAACCTTGTTAAAGCTAAGCCCCACCGATATTGTAAGCCCTGTTTCATTTTTAACGCTTTGGCGTATTAAGTTTGCAACTTCCACGGGTGTTTCGCCAAAAAGTGCATACGAATTTGTTATATCAAGCCAGCTTTCGTCAATGCCGAACGGCTCTACCAAATCGGTATATCTTACGTATATTTCGTTTACAATTTTGCTGTATTTAGAATATTTTTCGTGGTGCGGTGCAAGCAAATTAAGCTGTGGGCATAGTTTCAGCGCACTGTAAACTGTTTGCGCCGTTTTTATGCCGTATTTTTTGGCGTGTTCGTTTTTGGCAAGAATAATGCCGTGCCGCTTCTCGGGGTTGCCACAAACCGCAACAGGTAAATGGCACAAATGCGGGTGCTCAAGCAGTTCAACACTGGCGTAAAAGCTGTTTAAATCGCAGTGTAAAATATACCGCTCCACAATGCCCACCCTTTCAATTTGGCTGCAATTTAAATGCACCACCTTACTACTTATATATTATAACATAAAATTGTTGCTTTGTGCTTTTAAGTTTTTAAATTTTATGTTATAATAAAAATATATGTACAAAATTGCATATTTTGTGTTTATTTTTAATATTCGGAGGTTTCACAATATAATGAAAATATCGCCGCTTAAAGGCACGAAAGATTTTTTGCCAAGCGAAACAGCGCTTAGAGATTACGTTCAAAACAGTATTTTATCTGTATATAAAAAAAGTGGGTTTGTAAGAATTAGCACGCCTATTATTGAGGACATGGAGAACCTTGATAAAAGCGACGGCGGCGACAACTTAAACCTTATATTTAAAATTTTAAAGCGCGGTGAAAAGCTGGAAAAGGCTTTAAAAGCTGAAAACACAAGCGAAAACGCAATTGCAGACATGGGCCTTAGGTACGACTTAACTTTGCCCCTTTCGCGTTATTTTGCCGCTAATAAAGAAAAGCTTCCCACCCCTTTCAAGGTTATACAAACAGACAGAGTGTATAGGGCAGAGCGCCCGCAAAAAGGCAGAATGCGTGAGTTTGTTCAGTGCGACATAGACATAATAGGCGACAGCTCTGCAAACGCGGAGACAGAGCTTATTGACGTAACCGCACGGGCACTGCTTGGCATTGGCTTTAACGACTTAACAATTTTAATAAATGACAGGCGTATGCTTAAAAGTATGCTTCTTAACTTTGGCTTTGAAGATAGCACAATTGACAGCGTTT
Source organism: uncultured Bacteroides sp. (assembly GCA_964369785.1). GTDB lineage: Bacteria > Bacillota > Clostridia > Oscillospirales > Ruminococcaceae > Ruthenibacterium. The sequence goes on along the minus strand of CAYJHA010000004.1, from coordinate 14,363 downwards.
GCATTACATATGACAAGCTTGACAAAATTGGTGTGCAGGGCGTGAAAGATGAGCTATTGCAAAAAGAAATGCCTTTTAATGCAATTGAACGCTTGTGCGAATTTCTAGCCCAAGGCGATTTTTCGCTTGAAAAAGTTAGTGAGCTTTTAAGCGATAACGACGCTGAAACAGCCGCAAGTTTAAAAGAAATTATCAACAATATAAACGTAATATCGCAAAATAAGTATAAAATTGAGTTTAGCCCACGCCTTGTGAGGGGCCAAGGATATTACACGGGCGTTGTTTTTGAAGTAACAAGCCCCGGGTTTGCCGGCGCCATTGGCGGCGGCGGCAGGTACGACAACATGGTTGGCAAATTCTTGAACACAGAAATACCGGCAGTTGGCTTCTCAATTGGCTTCGAGCGTATTATTAACATTTTGCTTGAAAATGGCTTTGAAGTGCCAAGCACCTCAAAAAATATAGCGCTACTTTACAAAAGCAGCGAAAATTTTGCTGACGTTTTGCAAAAAGCCGCAGAACTGCGTGAAACTTACAACGTAAACATATTAAAAGCCGCAAAAAAAGTGGGCAAGCAAATTGACAAACTTGCAAGCGAGGGCTATTCCGGCGTTTGTTTTTTTGAAAAATACCCCGAAATTAAGATTATAACTTAAAAAGGAAAGCAAAATGAATGAACGCGCAATAAAAAGCGAGAATTCTCACCATGTGAAAATGGCCGAGACACCTATTAACAGCCTTGTAATTAGCCTTGCAATACCTGCAATTATAAGTATGCTTATTTCGTCTATTTACAACACGGCAGACACATTTTTCGTCTCACGCCTTGGCACAAGCGCAACGGGCGCTGTAAGCGTTGTTTTCCCTCTAATGAGCCTTGTTCAAAGCGTTGCATTCATGATAGGCATGGGCAGCGGCAACTTAGTTGCACGCAAGCTTGGCGCCAAAAAGAACGCAGAGGCGTCTAAAATTGCTTCAACCGGTTTTTTCACTTCAATGAGCTTCGGCATTTTGTTTGCGCTTTTCGGCATTACTTGCACAGAGCTTTTAGTTAATTTCCTCGGTGCAACGCCCACTATTAGGCCTTATGCAATTGACTATGCGTTTTATATTTGTTTTGCCGCACCGTTTATGTGCTGTTCTTTTGTTATGAACAACATTTTACGCGGCGAGGGCAAAGCAAGCCTTTCGATGATTGGAATAACTTTTGGCGGTATTTTGAACATTATACTTGACCCTATTTTCATCTTCACACTAAACCTTGGCGTTTCCGGCGCGGCAATTGCAACGGCTATTAGCCAATTTGTTAGCTTTGTAATTCTGCTCTCTATGTTCAAATTCAAAAAAAGCGCGGTTCATCTTCATATTCGCAATATAGACAGAGACCCGAAAACAATTTTGAAAATACTGTCCACGGGCTTACCGTCGTTTTTCAGGCAAGGTTCTTCAAGCCTTGCCGTTACGTGCACAAACTGGCAGGCAAGAATTTACGGCGACGCGGCACTTGCGGCACTTGGCGTAAATTCACGAATTTTCTTCTTATTATACAGCGTTTTGCTTGGCCTTGGCCAAGGTTTGCAACCTGTTGCCGGCTTCAGCTACGGCGCAAAACTGTACGGCCGCGTTAAGAAAACACTTAGTTTCACAGTTTTGCTTGGCACTTTTGCAATGCTTTTAGTTGGCATAACCGGCTTTATTTTCGCAGAGGACATTGTGGGCATATTTGCAACAGACGATTTAAGCGTTGTTGCAATAGGCGCGTTTATGTTTCGTGCACAGTGTGTAACGCTTCCTCTTCATGGGTTAAGCTTGCCCTTAATAATGGCACTTCAATGCACGGGGCAAATTAAATCGTCGTCGTTTTTAAGCTTATGCCGCCAGTTCATATGCTTTGTGCCAATAATTTTCATCTTGCCTTATTTCATAGGGCTTCTGGGTGTTCAAGTTGCACAGCCCATTGCCGACGTTTTATGGCTGGCAACAAGCATACCTTTCTACATAGCATTTATGCGCCAATTAACAGCGCTTGAAAATATAAAAAACGCAAACGAGGGGAGCAAAATATGAAAAGTATTTTTAAAGCCACAAATATTCTTTTACCGCACAAAGGTGTTGACATGGCATTTTGGCCTAGCCTTGCGTGCGACCAATTTACAAGCCAAATTGACTACTGGCAAAGTGCCGAAAAACTGTGTGACGGCAAAAAAAGCACACTGCACATAACATTGCCCGAGGTTTACTTAGAAAGCGAAAATGTTGACGAGCGTATAAATAAAATTTGCGATAATATGCGCGAATATGAAAAAGATGTGCTTACAACAAACATAGACGGCTTTGTGTACACTAAAAGGTTTTTCAGCGGCAAAAGCGAGCCACTTTGCGGCATTGTTGGCGCTGTTGATTTAGAGGCGTACAGCTACGAAAAAGGTGCACTTCCGGCAGTTCGCCCCAGCGAGAACACTGTTGTTTCGCGCATACCCCCACGCTTAAAAGTGCGCAGTGGTGCAAGCCTTGAAACACCGCACATTTTAATGCTTATAGATGATAGTGAGCGCACAATTGTTGAACCTTTAGAAAAAAAGAAGGGTGAACTTGAGTGTTTGTATAATACACAGCTAATGCTTGATGGCGGCAGTGCTGAGGGCTATGCTGTTACAAATAAAAACGATATTGAGCGAATAGAGCGTGCAATTGACAACATTGGCAGTGCCGAAGTGTTTGACAAAAAGTACCCTGCCGCAAAAGGCAAAACACCGCTTGCAATGGCAGTGGGCGACGGTAACCATTCTTTGGCAACAGCTAAAGCACATTGGGAGCAAGTAAAACAAGGCCTTACAACAGCTGAAATTGAGAGCCACCCTGCACGCTACTGCTTAATAGAGCTTGTTAATGTGCACAGTGCGGCAATTGAAATTGAGCCTATTCACAGGGTTATTTTTAACGCTGATGTAAATAATTTTAAATTAGCGTTTAAAAAATGGCTAAGCAATAACGGCGCCGGTTGTAATTTTTGCGCTTATGAGAATTCTCAAAACAGCAAAACGGAAGACGAAAACGGCAGCGAGAATTCTCAGCACATAAAAATTGTAAGTGGTGCAAAAATTGAAAACGTAATTATAACAAATTCAAGCCACCCACTTGCCGTTGGTACTGTTGAAAGTTTTCTTGATGAATATTGCGCAGAAAATGAGAACAGCAACATGTATGTAGATTATATACACGGCGATGATGTTGTGTGCGAGCTTACAAAAAGCGGAAATGTTGGCGTTATATTGCCTGATTTTGAAAAAAGTGATATATTTAAAGGCGTTGTGCTTGGCGGCGTTTTACCGCGAAAAACGTTCAGCATGGGCACAGCAAAAGAAAAGCGATATTACCTTGAGTGCAGAAAAATTATTAAATAACAATACATTCGCGAATATTAGTTGAGTTACTGTTTAAATTGGAAAGGATAAAATAATGGAAACACTGGGAAATTTAAGGCGCAGTGCTTACTGCGGCACACTTAGAATTGAAAACGCAGGCAACGAGATTACAGTTGCCGGCTCTATTGCCAAAAGCAGAGACAAAGGCGGCGTTATTTTTGCCGATTTGAGAGACACAAGCGGCATTTTGCAGCTTATTTTTGACGACGGCACAGACAGAGGCGTTTTTGAAAAAGCACAGCAATTAAAAAGCGAGTATGTAGTAATTGCAAAAGGCGTTATACGTGAGCGCTTTTCAAAAACAGACAAAATTGAAACAGGCGATGTAGAACTTTTTGTAACAGAGCTTAGAATTTTGAGCACAGCAGAGCAAACACCGTTTGAAGTGCGCGATGAGGTTAAAGTTAACGATGAACTTCGCCTAAAATACAGGTATTTAGACTTGCGCCGCCCCGATGTTCACAGCCCTATTGTTTTGCGCAGTAAGCTTGCTAAAATTATACGCGATTATTACGACAGTGAAAATTTTGTCGAAATAGAAACGCCTATGCTTATAAAATCAACACCGGAGGGCGCAAGAGACTACCTTGTGCCTAGCCGCGTTCAGCCCGGCAAGTTTTTTGCACTGCCGCAATCTCCCCAAATGTACAAGCAAATTCTCATGCTCTCGGGTTTTGATAAGTACTACCAAATTGTTCGCTGCTTTAGAGATGAAGACCTACGTGCAGACCGTCAGCCTGAATTTACACAGATAGATATGGAAATGGCGTTTGTATCTGAGGAAGACATAATGGCAACAAATGAAGGGCTTATGAAACGTGTGTTTAAAGAAACTTTAAATATTGACGTGCCAACGCCATTTTTGTGCTTGCCTTACGAAGAGGCAATGAGCCGCTATGGAAGCGACAAGCCCGACACCCGCTTTAATTTAGAGCTTGTTGATGTGACAGATGCTATGAAAAACAGTGAATTTGTAGTGTTTAAAACTGCAATAGAGGGCGGTGGAAGTGTGCGCCTTATTAACGCAAAGGCGCAGTATGAAAAGCTTACACGAAAAGAAGTTGACAAACTTGTAGAAGTTGCAAAAACATACGGTGCAAAAGGGCTTGCTTATTCGCGCCTTTCAAACAGTGGCGACGGCGCAGTGCAAAGCAGTTTCGAAAAATTTTTAACAGACGATGAAAAAGCCGCGCTTTACAAGGCGGCAAACGCCGAGGCAGGCGACGTGCTATTAATAGTTGCAGACACTGACAGCGAAAAAGCGTGCAACGCCCTTGGGCAAGTGCGCCTTGCCGTGGGCGAGAAGTGCGAGCTTATAGACAAAGACGCGTTTAATTTCCTATGGGTAACAGAATTCCCACTATTTGAGTACAACGAAGAAGACGAAAGGCTTGTTGCAAAGCACCACCCATTCACAATGCCCGTGCAAGAAGATATTGAAAAGCTTAAAACACCGCAAACAGCAATTAAAATGCGCGCTCGTGCGTATGATATGATTTTGAACGGATGTGAAATAGGCGGTGGCTCTATACGTATAAACAACCCCGAATTGCAACAAGACATGTTTAAAGCACTTGGTTTAAGCGAAGAATACGCTGAGGAGAGCTTTGGCTTTTTGACAGAGGCGTACAAGTTTGGCGCACCGCCACACGGCGGCATGGCGTTTGGCTTTGACAGGCTTGTTATGCTTATAGCAAAAAAAGACAGTATACGCGATGTTATAGCGTTTCCAAAAATGCAAAACTCAGGTGAACTTATGAGCAACTCTCCGCAATCGGTAGAAGAAAAGCAATTGAACGAGCTGTTTATTAAAACAGTGCCCGCAGAAAAAGAGTGATTGTAGTTAGAAAAGGAGTACATTATGTCTTTATTTTCAAAGAAAAAAAGCACGCCTGCAAGTTCAAAAACAAACACAACTTCACAGCCCGAAAGAAAATACCCCGAGAGAAAACCAAACTTTGTAGCCCTTGGTGGGTATGACGAAAGATGCAATGAGAACTATAAAAACATTAAAACCGCAATGGAACAGCTTAAAATTAAAGACGAGCTTATTCGTGTGGTAGACCTTAAAGAGATTGCAAAATACGGCACAATGCAAACGCCGGGCTTTGCAATTGAGGGGCGCTTAATGTCAGACGGCAGGGCAATTTCTATTGAAACGGCAAAAAGCTTCATAATGAAATCCGGCTTTATGCATTACAGATAATAAACACGTTAGGATGGATACAAGAAAATGCGCATAGTTGTTAAAGTTGGCACATCAACACTTACACACAAGACGGGCAATTTAAACATTCGCCTTGTTAAAAAGTTGTGCCAGGTTTTGTCCGACATCAAAAACGCAGGCAACGAGGTTTTGCTCGTTTCATCGGGCGCAATAGGCATGGGCGTGGGCAAGCTTATGATGAGCGAAAAGCCCACAGACATACCAACAAAGCAAGCGGCGGCGGCTGTTGGCCAGTGCGAGCTTATGTTTAACTACGACAGGTTTTTCCAAAGGTATAACCACACAGTGGCGCAAGTTCTTCTAACAGGTGAAGACCTTGCGCACAAAGAGCGCAGTGTAAACGTAAAAAACACGCTGTGCCGCCTTTTAGAGCTTGGCGCACTGCCAATTATTAACGAGAACGACACAGTTGCAACGCAGGAAATTGCCGTGGGCGACAACGACACCCTAAGTGCAATAGTTGCCACAGGCGTAAATGCCGACCTTTTAATTTTGCTAACAGACATTGACGGCGTTTACACAAAAGACCCACGAAAAGATGCAAGTGCAAAGCTTATTGAAAACATTGACGAAATAACAGATGAAATTATAAACGGGGCAATGGGCGCAGGCTCAAAGCTTGGCACGGGCGGCATGCGCACAAAACTTGATGCGGCCAAAATTGCCACTGCTGCTAAAATACCAACAATTATTACAAACGGCGAAAACCCCGACGCACTGTATGATATTATAGACGGCAAAAAAATAGGAACTTATTTTAGTGTGTAATTTTGTATTAAAAGGGAATGAAAAACATGTCAACTTTACAAATACTTGAAAAAGCAAAAAACGCAAAACAAGCAGCTTTAAATTTGAGCACAGAAGATAAAAACGCAATAATTTTAAGCATGGCACAAAGTTTATGCGATTTTGAAAGCGAAATTTTAAATGCCAACAAAATAGATGTTGAGGCGGCAAAAGAGACTATATCCCCTGTTATGATTGACAGGTTAACACTTACCGCACAGCGTATTTCTGCAATGGCAAGTGCACTGCGTGACGTTTGTGCTTTGCCTGACCCAATAGGCGAAATAATTGAACAGAGCAAAACCGAAAGCGGCCTTAAAATTGAAAAAGTACGCGTGCCAATGGGCGTTATAGCAATTATATATGAAAGCCGCCCAAATGTTACGGCAGATGCCGCGGCACTTTGCTTTAAAAGCGGCAACGTGTGCGTGCTTCGCGGCGGTAAAGAGGCAATTAACACAAACACCGCCATAGCAAATGCACTTAAAGCCGCACTTGCAAAACACGGTGTAAGCACAGATTTAATAAGCCTTGTTGAAGATACATCTCGCAGTAGCGCTGTTGAACTTATGGGTGCACGCGGCTATGTTGATTTGCTTATACCACGCGGCGGCGCCGGGCTTATACGCACATGCGTTGAAAACGCCAAAGTGCCCTGTATTGAGACAGGCACAGGTATTTGCCACATTTATGTGGACGAACACGCTAACCTGGAAATGGCACAAAATATTGTACACAACGCAAAAACAAGCCGCCCTTCTGTTTGCAACGCGGCAGAAGTTTGCCTTGTTCACAAAAAAGTTGCGGCGCAGTTTTTGCCTATGTTGCAAAGTGCCTTAAATAAAGATGGCGAGCATAAAGTTGAACTTCGCCTGTGCGAGGAAAGCCATAAAATTATAAGCGGCACAAAAGCCACCGACGATGATTTCGACACAGAATTTTTAGACTATATTATGGCTGTAAAAGTTGTAGACAGCATTGAAAGTGCTGTTAGCCATATAAACGCGCACTCAACTAACCACAGCGAGGCAATTGTTACAAACAATAGTGAAAACGCCGCATATTTTTCAAAAAATGTAGACAGCTCATGCGTTTATGTAAATGCTTCTACAAGGTTTACAGACGGTGGAGAGTTCGGCCTTGGCTGTGAAATAGGCATTTCAACGCAAAAGCTTGGCGCACGCGGCCCAATGGGCTTAAAAGAGATGACAAGCTATAAATATTGCATTGAGGGCACAGGTAACGTGCGCTAAAACATTGACAATGCGTCACTTGTGTGATAGCATAACATTAATAAACTGGGCAGTTTCTACATAAGTTGGAACTACCTAAACACGACAGGAGAAATATATGATAAACTGCACAAACTGTGGAACACAGAACAACGATACAGCAACATTTTGCGGCGCATGCGGCAATACACTTGGGGCTTTGCAACAAACGCCGGCACCATTTAATGGTGGCGCACAAAACGGCGCACCAATGGGTGGCCAGCCGCAATATGGCGCACCGCAAGGCGAACAATACGGCGCACCAATGCAAAACACGCAATACGGTGCATATCAAGGTGAGCAACACGGCGCACCGGGGCAAAATGGGCCGTATGGTGCATATCAAGGCGGCCAGTATGGCACACAGCCACCCTATTACAACCCAAACACTCTAATAGCGCTTAAAAAGCTATGCTCTAGCACACTGTTTTTAGTAACTGCAATTATTTTAACTTCGGGCATTGTGCTAAACAGCCTTTCCACTTTAATTATAAACCCCACCGGCTCACTTGGGCTTTTGCCCGGCGGCCTTACAATTGCAGGTATTTGGCTTATTTATGCGTATGGCAAAAACATGCAGAGCAACTCAACACAAGGGCTAACGCTTATTAAGGCATCGCTTATAATAACGCTTGTAATTATGTTTATGGCAGTAGGTGTTGTGCTTTTATTGTGGGCTTTCTTCGGTGTACTTGCAACCGAGATTATGGGCGAATTCGGCACCGGTGTAGTTGCCGCTGTTTTTATATTCCTTTTAATTATATTTGCTATTGGCATAGCGTTTTATTTTGTGGCTATTAAATGTGTTAACAGCATTAAAAAGACTATTGTAACAGGCATTGCACACCACAATGGTGTAACTTTTGTTAGCGTTGTGTTTTTCATAGTGGCTGCTTTTGGTGTTTTAAGCTCATTTTCCAGCCTTATGGTTATGGACTCATCTATGGAGCTAATAACCGATTACTTAGTGACTTTTGCCGCGAGCTCTGATGTTCCTTTAGACCTTGACTCTCTTGACACAATATTAGAGCCCGGCCCGCTTACGCTTGTGGCACCGCTACTGCAAAATGCAGGCACATTTATGCTTGGGCTTTTGCTTTCGAAGTACAGAAAAGAAGTTAAATAGGGGTTATTTTAGCTTTAATTGATATAATAATTTTAAATGAAAAACATGCAAAACCGGCAACAAATGTTAAACAAAGCTTAACATTTGTTGCCGGTTTATTGCATAAAACGAATATATCATTAATTGTAAATTTTACGCATTTCATCTCTCAACTCTTCTAAAAGTGGGCGCGCGTTATAATACTCGAATGAATCTATCATTTGCTTTATCTTCACAAGCATTTCGTTTATATCGCCCTCCCACAAGAAGTTCATGCAATCTTGAAGTGCTTTTTCAATCGTGTCTATATCAAGCGAAACAAGTGCGGCCTCAACTTCATTTATGCTGCTTTCAAGAAAGACGCAATTACCTTTTTCTTTTCCCTGCATCTTGTCTTTTTGTGTTGTTTTTAAGTGCATGTTAATGTCATCTAAAAGCTTATAAAGGTTGTTTAAAAAATCATCTGTGTGCGCTTGAATAAAGCGCACATCATTTTTCTCTGCTGCTTTTTCCAGCCTTTTTGCGTCTTCCGAAATATTAAACGCACCAATTGAGCCTGTAACACTTTTTAATGTGTGCATGTCTATTCTGTAACTGTCCATATCATTTTTCGCTAACGCCGAACTAATTGAGTCAATTCGCTTAAGCGCATCTACATAAAATCCATTTAAAATATCGTAATAGTCCTCAACTACACCGCCTATCATTTTTATGCCGTAATCGGTGTTAATGTCGTCTATTGATATGTCATAGTGAGCTTGCGCATATGTAGGCTCAAAAGTTGCCTCTTGCTGTTTGTGTTTTGGTATCCATTTCAAAAGCACTTCGTTGAGCTTTTTCATTTCAATAGGCTTTGCCAAAAAGTCGTTCATGCCCTCTGTTACAAAAAGCTCCCTTGCACCAACAAGTGCGTTTGCCGTAAGTGCAACAATGGGCAGGTTTTTAAAATAATCTCCGTCCAGCTTTCTTATTGCAGCAGTTGTGTCTATTCCGTCCATTTCAGGCATCATATGGTCCATAAAAACTAAATCATAATTGTTGCTTTTAACCATTTCAATAGCCAGTGCGCCGTTTAGTGCAGTTTCTAAATTAAACTTATACGGCGCCATAAGCCCTTTTGCAACTTTCAAGTTAACGTTGTTGTCATCAACAACAAGCACGTTTGCCTCAGGCGCAATAAAAGTATTTGTCTTAACTTTCTTGTTTTTATAATTGTCGGAATTGCTTAGTACATCCCCTAATTGTATGCAAGTAAGCGGCAGGCTAACTGTTATGTCATCTCTGTAAATTGCCATATCGCCCGGGTCTGTCATAAGTATTATTTTAATGTCAAGCGCCATTTTGCGCTTTAATGATTTTATTTTTGAAGCATGAACTGCCGGGGTGAAAATGCAACTGAACTTATTTTCTGTGATACTTTCAAGCAGCTCTGATTGATTAGAGCATATAGTGCAATTACAGCCCAAATCCTCTAAAGATTGCTTTATAGACTGTGCATAAAGCTCGCGTGCTTCATAAAGAAGAACGCTTTGCATTTTTTGTGCGGTGGCAATAGGTTCATATTCATTGTAATGTTGCGGAATACAAACAGTAAACTCTGAGCCCTCACCCTTTGTGCTTGTAACAGATATAGTGCCACCCATCATTTCGCAAAGCTGCTTTGTAATGGCAAGGCCAAGGCCTGTGCCCTCTATATTTCGGTTCTTCTTTGTGTCAACCCTCTCAAATTGCATGAAAAGGCGCTCCATATCCTCTTCTTTTATGCCCATGCCTGTGTCTTTAACTATAAATTTAAAGTGTGCTACGCCGTTTAAAAGCTCGGTTGTTGCACTGAAAAAAATATTGCCTTTTTTAGTAAATTTTGTTGCATTGCTCAAAAGGTTAAGCAAAACTTGTTTTATTCTAATCTCATCGCCTATTAATTTCGCAGGCATTGAACTTTCTATAAAAGCGGTTAAAATAACAGGTTTGTCCTCAATGCGCATTTTTGTTATGCTTATAACGTCATTTAATAGCGATGTTATGTTGTATTCAACATTAATAATCTCAAGCTTGCCGGACTCTATTTTAGATATATCAAGAATATCGTTAATTATTATTAAAAGGCTCTCGCTGGCGTTTTTAATTTCAACGGCATATTCTTCTGTTGCCCTGCCTTTGCTTTCACGCAGCACAATTTCCGCCATGCCCAAAATTGCGTTTAGCGGCGTTCTTATTTCGTGGCTCATGTTCGCCAAAAAATTACTCTTTGCCTGAGAGCTTAAAATTGCCTCTTCATGCGCATGGCGAAGTTGCTCGTCCATCTCGTGTTTTTTCTGCGCATTAGCAAACAATTTTCCGCTAATGTCAATCATGCTCTCGTGCGCCTCTGAATATACTACGCCCTTCATCTCGTTGCCTGTTGCTATAAGGCCGAAAATGTTATTGTACAAATATATAAGTGAAAATAAAACAGAGTTGCAATTGTCAACAGATACACCTAAAAGTTTTATCCAGTCTTCATCTACGTCTGATGTTATGTTGTTAACTGCTTTTTCATTCTCAAACTGGTAGCGCACGTGTTGTGGCAAAACGCTGTAATTTATTATAACATTGCCGTCGTCTTTAATGTGAAATTCAAATTCGTCGCCTTTTTCAAGCACGCTTTCAATATACTCTTGCATGTTTTGTATATCAAAAAATGTTTTAGTGTCATTTTTGCGCTTATAATCATGTGTCATGCAAAAAAACTCTTTGCCTGCCACATTAAAATAACGCCACAGCGTAAAATCTGCCGTGTTGTAGGCAAAAGTTAGGTTTTTTAGGCACTCTAAAAGCACACTGTCAAAATCGCTGTCAACATCAATTGCAAGCATTTTTTGTGACACGCTGTTCACCGTCATAAGTAAATTGTCTTGTTCTATTAATTTTTTTGTGCGCTGTTCAATTTCCTTTTCAAGGTGCTCTTGGTGGTTTTCAAGCTCCTTTAGTGTATCTTGCAGTTTGCTTTGAGACTTTTTAAGCCCGTCAATATTTAAGTGCCCACCCAAAACGCGCAAAGCTTTGCCGTTTTCATCTTTTGAAACAATTCTGCCAACGTCTTTTGTCCATATATAATGGCCGTCTTTGTGGCGCATTCTTATTTCGCACTCATAGCTTGGGCTTTTGCCGTCCACAAAATCGTCCAGCAACTTCGATACAATTACTAGGTCTTCAGGGTGGTTCATATCTTCCCACTCTGAAAGCGAGCCTGTAATCTCATCTTGTGTGTACCCAAGCATTTTTAAATATTCGTCGTTATACGTTATTAAATCTTTTTCAAGGTTCCAGTCCCACGTGCCAAATTCAGCCACTTCAATTGCAAGGTTTAAAACATCGGTGCTTTCTCTAAGCTTTTGCTCTGTATTTTTAATGCTCGTAATATCTTGCAAAACGCCGCACAAAATAAGCGGCTTTCCGTCTTGTGTATACTGGGTAACTTTTCCCTTATCATGCCCCCAAATAATGGTGCCGTCTTTTTTTCTCATGCGGAATTCTGCCTCATAGTGTGGCAGTTCCCCGGAAAGGTATTTATCAACTTGCTTTTCGGCAATTTTTAAGTCGCTTGGCAAAAGCATGCTCTCCCACGTAGAAACATGGCTTTCAAGCTCTTCTAGCTCGTAGCCTACAATTTCAGCCCACTCTTTGCTATAAACCACATGGTCTGTAACTAAGTTCCAAATAAACACACCTATTTTAGTAATAGAAATTGTCTGCTTTAAATACTCGGTTGCAAAAGAATTATCGTTATTTTGAAACATACAAAAACCCCTTCAAACAAGTTTAAATGTCAAAATCGGCCTCGTTAATATTCTTAATATCGCTTGCAATATCTACAAACGCTTTTACCATTACAGGGTCAAAGTGCTCTGCGCTGTCTTTTACAATAATGTCAATAGCCTCTTTGTGTGTTTTGGCGCTTTTATACGGCCGCTTTGATGTAATAGCGTCGTAAGCGTCAACAATAGCCATCATTCTGCCAAGTATAGGTATTTCTTCGCCTTTTAAAGCGTTTGGGTACCCTGTTCCGTTCCATTTTTCATGGTGCGAAACGGCAAAAATCTCTGCTATTTCCAAAAAGTTTGCATCGCGCACATTTTTCATAGCACTTTTTATTATGTCGCCACCAAAAACAGTGTGCTTTTTCATTATGTCAAACTCTTCGTCTGTAAGCTTGCCCTCTTTTAGAAGTATTTGGTCTGATATACAAACCTTGCCTACGTCGTGCATTTGCGAGGCATGGGCGCACATTTTTATGTCTGTGCCCAAAAGCTCGTTTGAATAAGCACTGTCTTCAATAAGCTTAGTTAAAAGCAAGCCCAAATAAGTGCTTGTTCTTGAAATATGCCCACCTGTGTCTTGGTCTCTTCTCTCAACCATTTCACTCATGGCATAAACTATTGCGTATTGCAGCTCTTCTATATGGTAAGTTTTTTCTTTAACCATGTTTTCAAGGTTCGTGCTGTAATTATGTAATTTTAGGTGAAGTTCCACCCTTTTCTTAAGCAGTGCAGACGAAAACGGCTTTCGCACATAGTCAACAGCGCCTAAATTAAGCCCTTGAAACTCACTTACGCCGTCATCTTTAGCAGTAAGAAATATAACAGGAATGCTTTTAAACGGCTCTTCCATTTGAGTTTTTATATGCTTTATAACATCGAAACCGCTCATTCCCGGCATTTCAACATCTAGCAAAATTAGCTCGGGCTTAATGTTAGGTATCTCTGCAAGCGCCATTTCACCGTCTTTAATAAGCACAGCTGTATAATCATCGCAAAGTGCCTTTCGCGCTATGCTAAGGTTTGTCACATTGTCATCGACAATCATAATTTTAGGTTTACTTATATTGTTCATTTTTTTCTCCCAATAGCAGAGTAAAATGTGTGTACATTTACTATAACACATTATATTCAATTTTAACAGTAGTTTTGTCTTTTTTTGTTATTTAATGTAGAAATTAGTTAAAGCTAGTGTTAATTGCTACACAAAAAATGTTACATTAAACGGCCTTAAAATAATTAAAAATCTTAATTATTAGGTGCATATTAGTTGATAATGTACAAAATACATAAAAAAAACGCTAATAACGCACGGATGTTCGGTTGTATTTTTTTTAAAAAAAATTGTTTTTCACCCAAATGTAACTGATTTGTAACCTAGCATAAAGTATAATAGATACATAATCAAAAAATAGTGCAACGAATTGACACACACACAGTAATATTGGTTAAGCTAATACAAATGTTGTTACAAGCACTATACATATTTATTAACGGAGGAATTATTCATGAAAGCAACGACACTATTTAAAAAAGTACTTTGTCTTGTTCTGATGTTTGCCATTATGGCGACAAATTTCAGTTACTTGACATTTGCGGAGGGTACAACTATTGACCCGGCTGCACAGGCACAACTTGATGAGGCCGCTCGCCTTGCAGAGGAAGCTCGCCTTGCAGAGGAAGCTCGCCTTGCAGAAGAAGCTCGCCTTGCAGAGGAAGCTCGCCTTGCAGAGGAGGCTCGCCTTGCAGAGG
>CAYJHA010000003.1:55074-57445 GCA_964369785.1 uncultured Bacteroides sp. | reverse complement strand
GTGGAAAACGGCTCTTCTGCCTTTGGCGGCTTACTCCATAAATGGTCGGGCCTAAGTGCAATATATTCAAGCACGTGTGTGTGCAAACCTTGCGCACCTGCCCAATTAAGCCAGCTGCGGTGGTTTGCAACAAGCTCTACATGGAACATGCGGTTAATTAAAGCGGACGACATTGTTTTAACAATCGCATTATCGTGTGCGCGGTTGCCTGCGCCTATTACAATAGAGCCTTTAGGCAAGTGATATTCGCCAATGCGCCTGTCGTGTATAAGGCTGTAAAAAGCCTTTTGCACTTCTTGAGAACAAGCGTTCAACTCATCTAAAAACAAGCAGTACGGCTCATCTTTTGCAATTGTTACGGGCGGGCAAAAACGGCTTTTGCCGTCTATAATTTGTGGCACGCCAATAATGTCTTCGGGTGCTAGCTGGCTGCCCAAAAGCGAAACGCACTCTAGGTTCATTTCAGCGGCGAATTGCTCTACAATAGAAGATTTACCGATACCCGGCGCACCCCAAATAAAAACAGGGCGTATTAGCGCTACATTTAATAGCACATCATATAGTTCTTCTTGGGTTACTTTTGTTGTAATGTTCATGTTTTCTACCTTTAGTTTGTATAAAGTTTTTCGGTCTTATAGGGTGGCGTTTTAAAATTGCGTTTTAAAATATAAGTTATAAAACACCACAGCACGGCATATTATTTAGAGTAAATTAAAAAGTAAAGGGTGTATGAAAATTGCAAAGCTTTGCAGTAGTTAAAAACAAAAATATTAGAATTCGTCCACTGCGTGCGCGGCGGTTTATAGGCACGCGCAAATTATGGCAAACGTGGGTACCGCCCGTAGTTTTGCTTGTGGGTATAGTTGCAGGCTCTTTTTTACAAGTTAATACTACTGTAGCAACAAGCGGCGGACAAGCGTATATATCATTTTTTATAGAGCAAATTATGCTAGAGCACAGGCAAAGCGTTGTAGAAGTTGTAGCATTTTCGTTCATATCTGCGCTGTTTTTGCATTTGCTGGTGTTTTTTTTCAGTTTTTCCTGTGTGGGTACGCCTGTGCTTATAATAATACCGTTTTTAAAAGGCGCATATATTGGGTGCATAAGTGGGTACTTATACACATCGCTTGGCTTAACGGGCGTACTTGCAAATTTGCTTATATTTTTTGCACCGCAACTTGGCGAGGCATTTTTGCTTTGCGTTTTAACTACGCAAGCAATGTATGTTTCAAGCGGGCTTTTTAAGCTGCTTATTTCTAAAAAGTACGAGTGCTTTGTGCGTTTACAAAGTTTTGTGCAATGTTTTGTTTATACTTCGCTTGCTCTTGCCGTAACAAGCGTTTTAAGTGGCGTGTTATCGTTTGTATTTGTGCCTGTTTTCCCGCTTTTTCCGCTTTTTTGAAAAAAAGCTTGGCAAAAAACTTTAAACATTTTTATTTTAATAGAAATAAAAATTAGAGTGTCAAAAAAGGTATGCCAAAAAATACTGCACGAAATTATGATGTCAATTATAGGGGGCGGCGTCCGGAGCTGTTTTTAAGTATTACGCTTCTTTTATTTCGCTAAGCACCCACATTTTTCTAAAGTCCAGCTCAATTTTGCTGTGGCAATAATTACACACCTTATCACCGAGAGATTTCATCGGTGCACCGCAGTTTGGGCAATTAGCCGCAAAGCTACCTTGCTCGTTAAAGCTGTTTTCAGTGGGCAAGTATACCCACGACGTTTTAACACGAACCTGTGTTTTTTTGCCGCTTACAGCGCTTGCCCTTGAATTTTTGCCTTCTTTTTTTATGTATTCAACTGCCGCTTCAAAATAAATTGTCGCGCCGCTGTTATTTTTCAAATAATTGCTTATTGCATGTTTGTGAATTTTAACACCGCTTATGCTTGTGCCTTTCATCTTATATTCTTTGGCTTTCTTGTGCATAGCATCGTTAACTTGGCTGTTTTCACTATATCTGCTAATGTCGCCGCTCTCAAGCGCAGTAAAAAACGCAAAAATCTCGTCTCTATTGCGGCTTTTAAGCTCGTCTACGGACATAGAGGGAAAATCATCCGCAATTCTCGGGCGCACAATGCTCTCCATGCCGCTAATTGACTTTGGCGTTTCTTCCATTTCAGTCTCGCGAATATCGGCCAGCTCTAATATGTTTGATGTACCAAACAGACGCTTAAACGTTCTTTTAACGCTTGAATACGCAACAAAAACGCCGATAATTACTATTAAAATTAAAACTATGAAAAATATTAAAAGAATATTTATTTCCACTTTGTACCCCTTTTTTTACTTTATGCAAATATATGGTGTTCAAAACGGCCGATAACCGCCCCTACAAATAGTTGTTAGAGATTAGAACTTAGAGATTAG
>CAYJHA010000003.1:47071-54974 GCA_964369785.1 uncultured Bacteroides sp. | reverse complement strand
TTAGAGATTAGAACTTAGAGATTAGTTAGAAGTTTAAAAGAATATTTATAGTGTATTGTTATTAAAATCTTGCAATTCAATGAAATAACAGTGCTTGCCCCTGTCCGCACAAAAAAAACTACACCAAGGCAAACGCAAGGCTTGCCCCCAACAAAACTAAAACCTAACAACTAACAACTAACAACTAAACGGGCAGGGCGCCCGCCTTTTAATTAATGTAAACCTTACACCAATTTTAGGGCGGGGCAACCCCGCCCCTACAATTTTTTGTTATTTATTATGCACCGCTGAAAATTAAACCGGATGCGATTTGCTTGCGTAGTCTACATGTGCTCCGTCTACGCCTTGCAACTTTTCGTTCCTCTTATCGAAGAATTTAGGTGCAACTTGTGGGAACATGGCATATGTCAGCACATCTTCCTCTTGCTGTGTATATTTTGCAGCTTCACCTTTCATTACTTCAACCTCAGGTTTTAGCAAATCAGCAGGCCTGCATGTTATAGGCTCTTCGTCACCAAGAATTTTTTTGCTGAATTCAGCACTGATTGGCGCAGGTGTTTTGCCGTATTCGCCCTTAACCATTGCCTTAAATTCTTTTGTTACCATTTTATAACGCTCGCCCATAATAACGTTGAACACAGCTTGTGTGCCAACAATTTGGCTTGTAGGTGTAACAAGTGGTGGGTAGCCCGAATCTTCACGTACGCGTGGAATTTCTTTCAAAACATCTTCAAGTTGGTTCTCTTTGCCTGCGTCTTTAAGCTGTTTCAAAAGGTTCGAGAGCATACCGCCCGGAACTTGATATAGCAAAGTATTTGCGTCAACGCCAAGCATTTTTGGGCTTAACTGGCCTGATGACAAATATTTTTCACGTAGTTTTGCAAAGTGTGCACGAACAACGTCAAGTTTTTTAAGGTCAAGGCCTGTGTCGTACTCAGTGCCTTGAAGTGCTGCAACAAGGCTCTCTGTTGGCATATGGCTTGTGCCAAGCGACAGTGGGCTTATAGCAGTATCAATAATGTCAGCGCCTGCTTCTATACCTTTTAGTATAGACATTGATGCAAGGCCTGATGTGTAGTGGCTGTGAATGTCCACAGGAATTTTGATAGACTCTTTTAGGCTTTTAACAAGCTCATAAGTTGAGTACGGTGTCAAAAGGCCTGCCATGTCTTTAATACAAATGCTGTGTGCGCCCATGTCTTCAAGTGTTTTTGCATAGTTTGCAAAATACTCGTTGCTGTGAACCGGGCTTAGTGTGTAGCTAATACAGCCTTGCACGTGTGCTTTCTCTTTAACAGCCGATTTAATAGCCGTCTCAAGGTTGCGTGGGTCGTTCAAAGCGTCAAATATGCGCAAAATGTCAATACCGTTTGAAACTGATTTTTGTACAAAGTACTCAACAGCATCGTCAGCATAGTGGCGGTAGCCAAGCATGTTTTGCCCACGGAAGAGCATTTGCAGTTTTGTTTTAGGGCAAGCTTCGCGTATTATACGCAGCCTATCCCACGGGTCTTCGTCTAAAAAGCGTATGCATGAGTCAAACGTTGCGCCGCCCCAGCACTCAAGTGAAAAATATCCTATTTTGTCCATCTCTGCCAGTATATCTTTCATCTCGTCCATTGTCATACGTGTGGCAATGAGCGATTGGTGCGAGTCACGAAGTGCAACTTCTGTAATTTTAACAGGTTTTTTCGCCAAAATAATTCACCTCTCGTTTTTTGTATGGTGCGCATTTTCGCCGGCTTAAAAGCTAAAGCTGTATAATGCGCCGTAATTAGTTCATTGATACAAGAACATCGCCTGCATTAACAACGTCGCCTTTTTTGCAAGTAACGCTTGCAACAGTGCCGTCTTGCGGTGCAACAATCTCGTTTTCCATTTTCATTGCCTCAAGTATGCAAAGTACATCGCCTGATTTAACGCTTGCGCCGTTTGCAACTTTAACGTCTAAAATGTTACCGGGCATAGGTGCAGTTACTGTAACTGCGCCTGCTGCTGCGGCAGGTGCCGCTGCGGGTGCTGCTGCCGGTGCTGCAGCAGGTGCTGCTACCGGTGCGCTAACTGCGCCGCCCTGTGATTCTTCTACTGTAACACTGTAAGGTGTTCCGTTAACTGTAATGTTGAAAGATTTCATTATAAGTCTTCCTCCTAAAAATATTGTGGTTGATAAATTAACTTAAATTGTGTCAATAAAAATAAATTATAGTGACATATTACCGTGTTTTTTCGGTAGCCTTTGAACACGTTTTGTGCACAGCATATCTAAAGCGGCGCTTACTGTTGCCCTTATTTCAGTGCTGTTTACTGCAAAATCTGCTATGCCGGCATTAACTGCGGCCTCGGCACTGCAAACTTCGTTTGCGTATTCTGCCGCTTTTTTCGCTGTATCAGCAGCAATATTGCTTCCTGCCTCAATTTCTTCTTTGTACAAAATGCTTGCGGCAACACTTGGCTCAACAGGTGCTACTGTGCAGCCGTTTACAGCCACTGTAATGTCTGCATTTGCAAGCGCTGTATACGCCGTGCCAACTGCTTTGCCTGTTACAACTGCAATTTTTGCTGTTGTAGCGTCTGCATAAGTGCCTGCAAGGCGTGCGGCCTCACGTAGCCCACCGGACATATCCTCTGTACAACTTTTTGCAAAGCCGTCTGTATTTATAACAGTTACAACAGGTATACCAAAAGCATCGCACATGCGAACAAACCTTGAAATTTTAGCAACGCATGGGCGGCACATGCTCTCGCTTGCGCCTGCCGTTGCAACTGCGCCAACAACACTGCCGTTAACAGTTGCAAGCGCTGTGTATACATTTTTGCCAAACTCAGCGTAAAGTTCAATATTGCTGTCTGCGTCAACAATTGTGTCAACAGCAGATTTTGCATCGTATTTTGCAAGTGTGTAGCTGCCTTTTGGTGCTACGCCCTCAAAAATAGCGGCGCCTGTAAGGTTATTGCTAGGTAAAATACCAATTAGCTCGGCTGCTTTCTCTGCGGCAGCCTGTGCGTCATCTGCAACTAAAGTTGCAACGCCTGCTTTTTGTGCAAACTGTGCACTGCCTGCGCCTTTAACATCATCGCCCTTTGCGGCAGAACTGAACGGAGCAGTTAAAAACATTTCAGCATCTTTTGCCATTATGCAAATATCTGCAGAGGCAGCGGCAAGTGCACTGCCTGCACCGCAAACGCCTGTAACAACCGCAATTTGCGGCACAACGCCGGAAATTTTTGCAGTTGCCGCACAAAGTGCAGCGCTTGCGTTTAAAGCTTTCAGTCCCTCTTCAATTAAAGCCCCGTTTGAATTGTAAAAAGTTACAACGGGGTTGCCTGTTTTAGCGGCCATATCCAAAACTTTAACCATTTTGTCAACGTCGCTTGCGGCAGTTGCCGCACCGTCTTGGCACAATGCGTAAACGGGGTTACCGTTTGCACTGCCAAATGCGGCTTTTACAGCACTGTTTGAAAACAATGTTGTATATGCGCCCTCATCAAAAAATTTAGCAAGTACATCTTTGTCTATTGTTGCTTTAGCCATTAACAGCCCTCCTGATTTATACGGAAAACATGTAAACACGCTTTCTTTTAAAAAAAATTCAAATTTATATCCATTATACTATTTTTTATAATTTATCACAAGTGTTAATTTACAAAAAAAGCATATTTTTTTTTAAATGTACGTTTGTTATAGTTTTTTGTGCTTATTATATGCTTTTGTTAACAAAAAAAACATAAAAAGTGGCTGTGACGTAATTGTCATGATGCACAAAATCGTAGGGGCGAACCTGTGTATTCGCCCAAAACCAACAGAAAAACTCTAGGTTTCAGGCGGTCACATAGGACTGCCCCTACATTTATTCGTCAAATTTCTTAGATTGTTCTATTACGTCACAGCTTATAATCATTGTAAAACTATAGACATTACAGTGCCCCAATTTTCATACGCAATACTTGTTGCTTCAATGCTATTCAGCCCATATTTATCAATATATATTTCATTTATCCACTTATCATCATCGTTTAACATACCAAGTTCGGATAATCCGTAAAGCGCGCAATAAGGCGTCATAGGCACAATTGAATACGTGCTTATTTCAGTCTCCCCTGCATTAACTTGCTCTATAATGTAGTTTTCTCTTTGAACAGTCATTTTATTAGCTGCAATAATATCAAAAGACGCAAACACAATGTTCGCACAAAACATGCAGCTTAAAAAAACAGCAATTATGACAGCTTGTATTTTATACTTCGAATAATTTATTTGCGGCAATTGTATTGAAAGCGAAAGTAACGCAAGAAAAAACACACCCGTTGAAGCCCTTGGCGGATATGCATTAACTGCTACCATGGCAAAGTTTGAAAGCAAGCTTGACACCGCAAATACTAACGGCAAAAATGCTTCATCATACATTTTATTTTTTAATTTATGCGCTATTAATAAAGCAGAAACGCAAAATATTGGCATTACAAATAAGTATCTGTATGTAGTAATTGCAAGACGGCTTAAAATTGTAATTAAAAAAGACGCATTTTCATTTGTAATTATATCAAGCCTTGCATAATTTCCCGGTGCAGCAATTAAAAACACACAGCCTGCCAGCATTGTTATAAGGCCCACATATGCCCAAAAAGGCACTGCTTGCTTTTGCTTTGCCTTTTTTAAAACTAATAATGTAACAGCAAAAAGAACTGCAGGCGAAAAATTCTCATTATATGCACCTGCTATAAATGTTAACACGGCAAAAGGAATACATATTATTATGTTTCTAACACTAAATGTTTTACAACTTTCTTTCTTATATGCATAATTTACATAGAAATATATAACTAACAAATTAAATAAAACGCCCCATAAATAATTGCAAGAGCCTATGAGCCATAAATTAGATTGGCCAAAATCGGGCGCCAAAAGAAAAATTGCCATAATAATAAACGCGTAAAGAAAAAAATTGTATTTTTTGCTGTCTCCATTTGATATTTTATATACTAAGAGTGTAACAATCAAGAAAGCAGCAGAATTGGCAATATTAAATATAGATTTGTCGAATTGCAAAAAAATTTGCGCAATAAAATGTGCTACAACCCTGCCACCCCAAACAAAGTAGTGGTTAACTTGTGAATTAAAAGCAGTAATTACAGGCGTGCTGTTTTCAGCTAAGGTATATGTAAAATCATCTGCCATATATGGTGTAAAAAAATTTGCAAACACCATATAACAAAAACAAATTACAATTAAAACAGCAAAAATTAATAAGCTTTTTTTATTAAAAGTTTTCATTAAACACGCTCCACTTGTAAAAATTAAATTTTTATAAATTAGAAAGTATTGACAGTATCTAAATATTTTAGATACTGTCAATACACCTAAATTTCACGCATCATTTTTACAAGTATAAAGCAATTTTTTATTGTCAACAGGCAAATCATCATGCTTTAAAAAAACATTTTTCCACTGTGCAAGCTTTTCATCGCTTTCGTTTACAGTAAAATGTGTTGCACCGCTTGTATCGCCATATGCAACACATGCACGCACCGCACCGTCTACAAGTGCGTTCGAGCTCAAAGCGCACTCTTGCACTGTTGTCAGGCTATCATTAACGGTAAAAAGAATATGCCCGTGGTATTTTTCGCCCTCTACAACAACATATCCGTTTGTGTCATCGCCAAAGCGAAAAGCATCAAGGCTTTCCAAAACAAGTTGTTCTTTTATGGGGTGCATCGAAATCATTAAATTTCTCCGTTCGTACTTTTTAGTTATTAGCAATTAGAGATTAGGTGTTAGTTGTTCTTTTGCAAAATTCAATTATTTTTGTTCAGGCTTCTTATATCTCTTTTTTCCGCCACGCTGTTGTTGTTTTTCTTTTTCATTCTTCTCTGTATTCTTTTTAATTTGTGCAGTTGTTTTGCCGCGTGTTGCCGCTGTTCGCAGCGATATAACCTCCGACGGCGTAAGCTCCCTGTACTGCCCGGGCTGTAACATTCCCAGTTTCACAACACCAATTGCCGTGCGCCTTAAGCGTATAACGCTTAATTTTACTGCCTCGCACATTCTGCGAATTTGCCTGTTTTTGCCCTCTTTTATTGCCATTTCAAGCACTGTTCTCTCGGGCTCGTCTGTTATAATTCTAATAATTGCAGGCTGTGTTTTCTCGCCTGTGTCAAGCACAACGCCGTTTGTAAGCTCTATAATTTGCTCTTCTGCCGCGCGTGGGCGCACAGTTACCCTGTACAATTTTGAAACGCCGTGGCTTGGGTGCATTAGTAAGTTTGCAAACTCACCGTCATTTGTTAAAATTATTGCGCCCTCGCTGTCTTTGTCAAGGCGCCCTACGGGGAACACCCTAGCATCAACATCGCTCATAAGTTCCATTATAGTTTTGCGGCCGCGTTCATCGTTCATAGTTGTAATAAACCCACGCGGCTTGTGCATTAAGTAATAATGCTTTTGTGCTTTGCGCTCAAAATGCACGCGCTTTCCGTCTACGGCAAGCACGTCTTTGCCGGTGTCCATTTTATCGCCAAGTTTAACAGGGTGCCCGTTAAGTTTAACCCTGCCCTCTTCAATTATTTTTTCTGCCGCTCGCCTGCTGCAAAGGCCTGCCTCTGCAAGTGCTTTTTGTATTCTAACGTCTTTCATTAGGTTCTCCGCTCTTTAAGAAGCTGCTTGCAAAGTATTCTTTATGCTTAACTTTGATATAATCAGCTAATTTAATGTTGCGTATTTTTTGCAACTTCGTCCAAAATTTTCTCGTCTTGCTCCGCTTGTGCTTCTTTGCTTTTATTAAAAAGCCCTGTTATTTTATCTACCATGTCAGGAAGCATTGCCACAGCCCTATCAACAGCGTTTTTGTTATCTGCAAGCTGTATCATTCTTACATTGCCGTTTTGTATAACTAAAAAGCCCACGGGCGTAACGTTTACACCTGCACCGCCGCCGCCGCCAAACATCTCTTTTGGCGTTTTGCTTGGGAAATCAGAGCCACCGGACGCAAAGCCCATTGAAATTTTAGAAACAGGAATTATAACCGTGCCGTCTGCTGTTGTTATAGCGTCGCCCACAACGGTGTTAGAGTCTACCATTGTTCGTATTTTCTCAATTGTAACGCCCATTAGTTTGTTAATTGGGTGCTCATTCATCTTTTCGCCCTCCAAAAAATATATTATTTAAGTATAGTGTTGTCAATAATAGCCCGGCTTTAATTATAACACATTATTTTTCTTTAAACGTATTACAGCATAAACTGCTACTATTAATATTATAATTGGTGTTGCACCTATTTTACAATAAAAATATGTGTCTTTTTCGAAAGTATTGTCATAGTCACATATAATATTAACTTTTTTTATATTTAATTGCAAGTAATTGTGCAAAGTTGCAATTGCACCGCTAATGTATGCGTTCATGTTGCCGTATGCAATGGCAGTTTGTGCGGCATCGTCTTTGTGCACAGGCAAAACTAGGCTTACGTTTTTAAAAGTCATACTTTTAATAATTTTATTTATAACGCTGCCCGCAGTTTGAACTATTTCGACTATATCCTCTGCAAAAAGTGAAATATTAAGCTTTTTCTTTGCCTTTTTAACTTCTTTTTCCGCCTGCTCTTCGCCTTGCTTTTCTGCCTTTTTAACTTCTTTTTTTTGCTTTTTTGTCATGGGGTATATTTTAAAAGTTAAAAATAAAACCTGAGCTTTTGTAGTAAATTTTTCGTTTTCATATATAGTAATTAAGCGCACGGGCATGGCTAAAAGCAGAATTATTATAAAAAGCAAAAAAAGTAAAATGTAGCCTATTACCGCAAAAACAATTTGCATTTTTATTTTCCTCTCTGCAATTAAATGTGGCCCATTTGTGGCCAATTTATCAATGAAAGCAATGATTAGAATGTAGGGGGTGAGTTTAGAATTATTC
>CAYJHA010000003.1:45737-46971 GCA_964369785.1 uncultured Bacteroides sp. | reverse complement strand
TTCGCAACTTGTGCTAAATCGGGGAAAATCACGTCAACATTTTGCTCCCCCTCGCCCTCGGCATTTACGGCTGCTTCTAGTGTTCCCTGTTCCTCGTCTTCGTCGTGAAGTGGCGGCAGCTGTGCAAGTGAAGATATACCAAATGTGCGCAAAAAATTATCAGTTGTGCAAAAAGAAACGGGCTTACCCGGCAAGTTTAGCCTGCCTGCCTCTGCAATAAGCGATTTTTCAAGCAAACTGCGCACAATATGCGATGAGTCAACGCCTCTAACTTGCTCTATAAAAGAGCGTGAAACAGGCTGGTTGTATGCAATAATTGCAAGCACTTCCATTGCCGCGGCAGAAAGTGGCGTGTTGCGCCTTGTGTCCAAAACTTTCTTTATGTAGTCGCCGTATTCGCTTTTTGTTGAAAGTTGCCATTTATTTTCAAGTTTCAACAAAACAAGGCCTCTGTCACTTTCACAAAGCTCGTCACCTATTGTCTTTAAAAGCCCGTCAACAACTTCGGTTTCAATTTCTAAAACCTGTGCCAAATGCTCGGAAGAAACAGGCTCTCCAAATGCAAAAAGCATTGCCTCCAGTGCGGCTTTATATTGTTTAAATTCCATTAAATTTTAACCGCTCCTTTTTTATTATGCTTGCTTTTGCTCATTTTAATTTGCTCTGTGTCATCAATTTCTATTCTTCCTGCACGTATAAGCTCTAAAACGGCAAGAAAAGTTGCAACAGTAGCACTTCTTGATGTATCCTTTGTAAAAAGTTCACGCAATTTTTGTGCCTTGCCTGTTACTAAACTGCGCAAAACCACAATAATGCGCGATGTAACAGAAACAATAGGCGTTTGAACAATGGGCTCAAAGCGCTCTTTTGTTGGGCTTTGCCTGCGTTTACTGCGCCCTTGTATATCGCCTAGTGCACTTATAAGCTCATACGTTTCGTGCCTGTGTTTATACTCTGTGTCAAAGTCAATTTCAACAGGCTTTCGCACAAAAGTGTGCACACCGTTTGCCATTTCACGCAGTTTTTGTGCAATTATTTTGCACATGCTGTATTCTATAAGTAGGCCTGTAAGCTCTTGTTTCAGCCGCTCAGCCTCTTCGCTTTTAGGCAAAAGAAAGTACGATTTCATTTGCACAAGCCTTGCCGCCATGTCTATAAACTCGCTTGCAAGCTCTGGTGCATACTCGTCAATGCCAGCCATAACCTCTAAATATTGCTCAATTAGCTTTACAAT
>CAYJHA010000003.1:39525-45637 GCA_964369785.1 uncultured Bacteroides sp. | reverse complement strand
CGCTCATAGCGCATAATTGAAAAATATGTCCTTTCGGGCAAAAAAATCATCGCAATGCGCGAGCCGTCCAGCGGAGGCACAGGTATTAAGTTAAACACCGCAAGCACTATATTAATTTGTATAATTGTGTTAAGCAATATTTGTATAAATGAGTAAAACCCCAATAATGGCTGAATTGAGCTTAATACCAAAACATCAACATACAACGTGTAGTAAAATATTTTATATACTATAACAAAAATAAATGCCAAAAACAAGTTTGAAACAGGCCCTGCAAGTGCCGATAGCGCCATGTCCCTTTTCGGCTGTTTAAAGCGCGATTGCGCCAAAACAGGCACGGGTTTTGCCCAGCCGAAGCCTACTAAAATCATGCACAAAGCGCCTAAAGGGTCAAAATGGCGCATTGGGTTTAGCGAAAGCCTGCCATAGTTTTTGGCAGTTGGGTCGCCCAGTTTGTAAGAGGCTAAAGCGTGTGCTGCCTCATGAAAAGGTATAGCGATAAGCAGTGCAATTGCACGTGCCAAATACACAGCTATAAGTTGCCAGTCCATTTATAGTTCTCTTTTCGTTTAATCATAAGTTTTGTTATAGATAGTTTTCAGTAGTTGAAACTATCTAAATATAGTTTAAATATAGTTGTTGAATTACTTGAAAATTTGCAGTTTAATAAGTATACCACTTTGTGTGCAAAATTTCAAGAAGTGTTATTATGGCTAAAAAACACAAGCTATTATGGTTAAAAAAGCCACAAAACGTTAAAAAAACCAAAAAAAATAAATTTTTATTGCTTTTTCCACCGTTATTTTGTAAAATAAGTAGTGTGAGTTTTAAAAACTCGACAAAATATACATTTATTTTTGTGAGGAGAGTGTTATTATTTGGATAAGTATTTCAAAATTTCCGAGCGCGGTTCAACAGTAAGAACCGAAGTAATTGCCGGTTTAACAACATTTTTTGCTATGGCTTACATTGTTGTAACAAACCCAAACCAAGTTGTTGGCTTTAGCCATTTAGCACCGGACGCAGATGCTGCATTTCAGCAAATTTGGAACTCGGTTTACGTTGCCTCAATAATTGCGGCTGTTGTTGGCACGTTGCTTATGGCGTTTTATGCAAAAATGCCGTTTGCACAAGCATGTGGCATGGGCCTCAATTCTTTCTTTTTTGTTTCGTTTATTTTACCGCAAATTATTTCGGGCGGCAATGTTGTTGACGGTTACAGGGCAGGCCTTGTAATAGTTCTGGTGTCGGGCTTAATATTCCTTGCACTTAGCATAACGGGCTTGCGTGAAAAAGTAGCAAAATCTTTGCCCGACTGTTTGAAAAAAGCAATACCTGCCGGTATAGGCCTGTTTATAGCGTTTATAGGCTTCCAAAACGCAGGCATTATTCAAACAAACCAGTATGTTTTAGTTCAGTTTGTTGACATACACGGCGCTATTATGAGCGAAGGCGGCATTGTAACAGTTATGCCTGCATTACTTGCTCTTTTAGGCCTTTTAATTATTGCAATCTTAGATAAATACAAAGTAAAAGGCGGCGTTTTAATTGCAATTTTCGCAATTGCTATTCTTTACTACCCGCTAACAGGCAGTGTTGTAAACTTTGATTTCAGCCAAGTAGGCCAATCGTTTACAGACTTTGCTACAATAGGTATAACAGGCGTTTTCTCGGCTCAATCATGGTCAGACGCTTTCTTCAGCCCAACAATTGGCGGCATTATTACAGCAATAATGCTTATAATTACATTCTGCATTGTAGACATGTTTGACACAATTGGCACACTTTACGGCACAGCTGCACAAGCTAATATGCTTGACGAAAACGGCGACCCTATTAACATTACAAAATGTATGACATGCGACAGCGTTGCAACTGTTGTGGGCGCAACAGCAGGTACATCAACTTGTACTACGTTTGTTGAGTCAGCCGCAGGCGTTGGCGCAGGCGGAAGAACAGGCCTTTCAAGCCTTGTTACGGGCCTTTGCTTCTTAGCTTGCCTTTTCCTAACACCGCTTGCAAGCATTGTTCCTGCTTGTGCAACAGCACCTGCACTTATTTATGTTGGCGTTTTAATGATGAGAAACTTCTCGAAAGTTGACATGCTTGACCCACGCTCAGCTGTTCCGGCTTTCTTGGCACTTATCACAATGCCGCTTACATATTCTATTTCAAACGGTATAGGTATTGGCTCAATTGCATATGTTATTATAACACTTGCAACAGGCAAATTTACTAAAAAAGACATTGTGGCAACTGTAATTGCAGTTCTATTTATAATTAAATTTG
Source organism: uncultured Bacteroides sp. (assembly GCA_964369785.1). GTDB lineage: Bacteria > Bacillota > Clostridia > Oscillospirales > Ruminococcaceae > Ruthenibacterium. Next base: position 43,348 of record CAYJHA010000003.1, on the reverse strand, counting down.
TAACGGTTACTGTTTAAGCTAATGTTAAATGTTTAAAATATAGGGGCGGCAAAACCGCCCCTATACGTTTATATTAAATTAGCTTTTAATATATAGGTTCTAATAACTAATCTCTATAAGGTGGTGTTTTATTAATGTTTAGCCATGCAGATGTTAAACAAAACAAAAAGTATCTCGAACTTTTATCTATAAGCTACCCCACAATACAAACGGCGTCTACCGAGATTATAAACCTTACAGCAATTTTAAACTTGCCAAAAGGAACAGAGCATTTTATTAGTGACTTACACGGCGAGTATGAAGTTTTTACTCATATTGTGAAGAACGCCTCCGGCTCTATAAAGCGCAAAATTGACATTTGCTTTGAAGACACAATAAGTGAACAAGAGAAAAACTTACTTGCTACCGTTATTTATTACCCTCAGGAAAAAATAGCACACATGCGAAAACTTGGGCTTTGCAGTGCTGAGTGGTACAAAAAAATATTAATGCAACTTGTTGTGGTTTGCAGGGTTGTAACAAGTAAATACACGCGCAGTAAAGTTAGAAAAGCACTGCCCGAAGATTTTATGTATATAATAGACGAGCTACTTTACACCGACAACTATGAACTTAACAAACAAGAGTATTTCGACAACATTTTAGATACAATTATTTCAATTGGCAGGGCCGACGGTTTTATTATAGAACTATCAAACTTGCTTCAAAAAATGGTTGTGGACAAACTTCACATTATTGGCGACATTTTTGACAGGGGCGTTGGTGCACACCTTATACTTGAGGACTTGTGCGCACACCGTAATGTAGACATACAATGGGGCAACCACGACGTTTTGTGGATGGCTGCGGCACTGGGGCACACAGCGGCAATTGCAAACGTTGTGCGCAACAGCATACGTTACAACAACTTCAACTGCCTTGAAGACGGCTACGGCATTAACATTCGCCCCTTAGCTGTTTTTGCGCTTGAGCAGTATAGAGACGACCCGTGCGAATTTTTCGCACCTAAAACAGCGCACGCTAGCGAAAATAATAGCGAAATTGAGCGTCAAAACTCAGAGCTTGCTATTAAAGTTCACAAAGCAATAACAATTATTCAAATGAAACTAGAAGGGCAAATTATACAAAAGCGCCCCGAATTTAAAATGAGAAACAGGCTTTTGCTACACCAAATTGACACAGCAAACGGCACAATTGAAATTGACGGTGTGGTGTATGAGCTTAACGATAAAACATTCCCGACTGTGGACATGGAAAACCCGTATGAGCTTACGGCAGATGAGCAAACTGTTATGCAGCAATTGCAATTTTCGTTTGTTCACAGTAAGCTTTTGCACAAGCACATAAATTTTCTTTTTGAAAAGGGCGGAATTTACCGCGTGCACAACGGTAATTTGCTTTACCACGGCTGCATACCAATGCACGTGGACGGAACATTTGCAAGCCTTGAACTTGGCGGCAAAGAGTATGCGGCAAAAGAGCTTATGGACTTGTGCGAAAAAATGTGCCGCATAGGTGCATATTCAAGTGACGGCGAGCAAAAACAGTTTGGGCTTGATTTTATGTGGTATTTATGGTGCGGGCCTGTCTCTCCACTAAACGGCAAGACAAAAATGGCAACGTTTGAGCGTGCTTTTTTAAACGATGAAACAACATGGGCAGAGCAAAAAGACGCTTATTATAACCATATTAAAAGCGAGGAGACAGCGCTTACAATTTTGGGCGAATTCGGCATAGCCGGCGAGAGCTCTCACATAATTAACGGGCATGTGCCTGTTAATATTAAAAAGGGCGAGTCACCTATCAAATCTAACGGCAAAGTGCTTATTATTGATGGTGGTATATCTAAGGCATACCAGAAAGTGACGGGCATTTCGGGGTACACGCTTATTTCAAACAGCTATCAACTTTTAATTGCTGAGCACCACCCATTTAAAGGCGTTGATGCCGTTATAGAAAATAACGACGATATGCACTCGAAAAACATACTTGTTGAAGCGTACCAAAAGCGCTATACAATTTCCGACACTGACAGCGGAAATAAAATAAAATCGAAGATTAACGATTTAAAAATGCTATTACACGCTTACAAAACAGGTATTATTCAGCAAGCAGGGCTGTAAGTGTGCATTTTATGCTTATTAATTTATTACTTTACACCAATATAACAGAATGGAGACTAGCGTGAAAACAACAATACCAAACGGCTACAAAACAAGCCTTGGCCTTTACGATACACAAAAAGCAATAGGAATGATTAAGCAAATTTTTATGGCAAAACTGTGCAGCGCACTTCACTTAAAGCGCGTTACAGCGCCGCTTTTTGTTGACCCTGACACAGGGCTAAACGACAACTTAAACGGAACCGAGCGCCCTGTTGATTTTGACATTCCGGCATTAAACGGCCACAGCGCACAAGTTGTTCACAGCCTTGCTAAGTGGAAGCGCCTTGCACTTTATAACTATGACTTTCACACCGGCAACGGCCTTATAACAGACATGAATGCAATTCGCCGCGATGAGGAAATTGACAATTTGCACTCAATTTACGTTGACCAGTGGGACTGGGAAAAAGTTATAAGCCGTGAGACACGAAACGAAGAATATTTACGCAGTAGCGTTAAAGCTATTGTACATGCAGTGTGCGGAACACTGGACGAAATAAAGTGGCAGTTCACAGGGCTTAGCACAGAATTGTGCAGAGATGTTACGTTTATTTCTTCACAAGAGCTTGAAGACATGTACCCTGCCCTATCGTCAAAAGAGCGTGAAAATGCATTTTGCAAACAGCACAAAACTGTTTTTATTATAGGCATTGGCGACAAGTTAAAAAGCGGGCAAAGGCACGACGGACGTGCACCTGACTATGATGACTGGGCCCTAAACGGCGACTTGCTATTTTGGCACGAGCCGCTAAACTGCGCACTTGAACTTAGCAGTATGGGCATACGCGTTGATGAAATTAGCCTTGCAAGCCAGCTTGAAAAAGCAAATTGCACCGACAGAGCAATGCTTCCTTTCCACAAAAGCGTACTGGACTGCACACTTCCACTTACAATGGGTGGCGGCATAGGGCAAAGCAGGCTGTGTATGCTACTTCTTGGTAAAGTGCACGTTGGCGAGGTTCAAGTGTCGCTTTGGGATGAGCACACACTTACAGAGTGCAAAAAAAGCGGCGTTGTGCTTTTGTAGAGCATTATTAACTTTATAATCTTACAATTATAGGTGTAGAAAACGGGGTTAACCGTTTTCTACACCTATTTACTTATAATTTTAAAAACAGGCGTTGCAAAAAAACATTGACAATAAGCTATATTTTACATATAATTGTAACATAATATAAAGTAGCTATATGCGTTATAAACACTTTTGCAAAAAAGCTAGTTTAATTTGCATAGCTACATTATGTGAAATAAAAAAAGTGAGGTAAATGTTATGAGTGACACAAAGAAACTGTACGTATGTAAGCATTGCGGCAATGTTATAGGGCTAATTGTAAATAAAGGTGTGCCCCTTATGTGTTGTGGTGAAAAGATGAGCGAGCTTGTTGCAAACTCTGAAGAGGCTGCTGTTGAAAAGCATTTGCCTGTTGTTGAGAAAAACGGTGATGAAATTACCGTAAGTGTAGGCAGTGTTAACCACCCTATGACAGATGAACACTACATTCCGTTTGTATATGTACAAAGCGAAAAAGGCGGCCAACGCAAGGGCGGAAAGCCGGGCGAATTACCTGTTTTTAAATTCAGCTTTGTAGACGACAAGCCCCTATGTGTTTATGCATATTGCAACTTGCATGGGCTTTGGAAAACAGATGTTTAATTAG
>CAYJHA010000003.1:36261-39425 GCA_964369785.1 uncultured Bacteroides sp. | reverse complement strand
AAAATTTCGGGTTCTTAGGGCAGCGCCCTAAGGTGTTCTCCGCAAAAGTGAAACCTCTTATCTTTGAACCCTGCCGCTGCCGTCGCCGCCTGCAAGCGCTTTAACTTCTTCAAGTGTAACGCGGTTAAAATCGCCGTTAATTGTGTGTTTCAAGCAGCTTGCCGCAACAGCAAACTCAAGTGCAGCTTGCTTGTCATCTTTATACTCATTAAGCCCATAAATAAGGCCGCCTGCAAAGCTGTCGCCACCGCCAACACGGTCGATAATATCGTTTATCATGTAGTGCTTGCTTACATAGAAGTTTTTGCCGTCGTTAAGGCAAGCTGCCCAGCCGTTAATGTCTGCGCTTTTGCTCTCACGCAATGTAATTGCAATCATCTTCATGTTTGGGAACTCTTTCAAAACTTTGTTGCCGAGTTCTTTATATTTATCTCTGTCAAGCTCACCGCTCTCAACGTCAACGTCAAGTGTAATTTCTAAAGATTTTTGCACGTCTTCTTCGTTCGCAATTGCAACGTCAACGTATTTTGTAAGCTCTCTCATAACTTCAGCCGCTGTTTTGCCGTATTTCCACAAATTTTTACGGAAATTCAAATCACAAGAAACAGTAACACCGCGCTGTTTTGCTTGTTTTACGCTCTCAATGCTAACATGCATTGCGCTTTCGGAAATAGCCGGCGAAATACCTGTTATGTGGAACCACTCAACGCCTTCAAAAAGCTTGTCCCAATCAAAATCGCCAACAGTTGCAAGCGCCATAGCACTGTATTCACGGTCATACACAACTTTGCTTGGGCGTTGGTTTGCACCTGTTTCAACAAAATAAATGCCCATTCTTCCTTTGCCGCGTTGTACCCTTGATGTGTCAACACCAAAACGGCGAAGCTCTTTTATACACTCATCGCCCAGTGTATTTTGTGGCAAAACAGACGCAAAACCGGCGTCTAACCCATAGTTAGCAAGCGAAACAGCAACGTTAGCCTCACCGCCGCCAAATGTTGCCTCTAGCATTGAAGATTGGAAAAATCTCTCGTGCCCCGGTGATTTTAAACGTAACATTATTTCGCCAAGTGATAAGTACTTCATTATTATTACCCCATTTCATCTTTTTTTAGCACACAAAAACTAATTTTTTAGTATACTATATTTTTAACACTTATTATTATATACATGAATTCTAAATTATGCAATAGTTCTGCTAAAAATAAATTATTTCGACAAACTTAGCACAACACCTTTGTCGCCCTCTATTCTAACAAACGTGCCACTAGTTAAAATTTCCGTTGCATTTTCAGCACCAATTAGCACCGGTATATCAAGCGCAAGCCCGGCAATTGCCGCGTGCGAGGTTAGCCCGTCTGTCTCTGTAACAATGCCCGAAGCTTTTCTTAATAGTGGCATAACAGCGTTAGAGGTGGTGGGCATTACAAGTATATCTCCGTCAATAAAATTGCGCTTTGCGTCTTCGTCTGTTTTGCACACGCATAACCTGCCCGAAACACTGCCCTTGTTAATTGTTATGCCCTCTACAAGAATATTGCCCACAACGTGCACTTTGAGCATATTAGTGGTGCCTGAAACACCAAGCGGTATGCCCGCAGTTATAACGGCAATGTCACCACATTCTACATAGCCTGCGTCTTCTGCTATTGAAATTACGCTTTCAAAAAGTTCATCTGTACTTTTCATTTCAGCCATTAAAAGCGGCGCAACACCCCAAGACATGTTCATTTGGCGCACAATCTTTTCAGACATACAACCACATATAATCGGGCACGACGGGCGGTATTTTGAAATAAGCTTTGCTGTTGTTCCTGTTTTGGTAGCCGTTAAAATTGCAACAGCGCCCAAATCATGCGCAGTTGTGCATGTAGCATGTGAAATAGCCGAGGTTACATCGCTGTTTGTTGCATAATCTCTTGACCGAAACCTTGTAATATAGTTAATGTTTTTCTCGGTATAACGTGCAATTGTGTTCATTGTTTTTAGTGCTTCCACAGGGTAGCTTCCGGCGGCAGTCTCACCGCTTAGCATAATGGCGCTTGTTCCGTCATAAATAGCATTTGCAACGTCTGTTGTCTCGGCACGTGTTGGGCGGGGGTTTTTAACCATAGACTCTAGCATTTGCGTTGCCGTTACAACTTGTTTTCCTGCGGTGTACGCTTTTTTAATAAGCTCTTTTTGTATGCGCGGTATTTCTTCCAAATTTATTTCTACGCCCATGTCGCCCCTTGCTATCATAATAGCGTCCGACACTCTTATTATTTCGTCGATATTCTCAACGCCCTGTGCATTTTCAATTTTTGAAACAAGCTTCATGTCGAAAGAGCCATTGTCTTCAAGTGCCTGCCTAATTTGTGCAACGTCTTCTTTTTTTCGTACAAACGATGCCGCAATAAAATCAAAATCTTCCCTTATTGCAAACTTAATGTCCTCAATATCTTGCTTGCTTACATACGGCATTGAAAGCTCGCACCCGGGCACGTTTATACCCTTATTGTTTGAAACTTTACCGCCGTTTAAAACTTCACATTCTATTTTATCATCAAATATTTTTTGAACACAAAGTGCAATAAGGCCGTCATCAATTAAAATCATGTCGCCTTTATTAATATCTTGTACAAGTGCAGCAAACGTAATGGCGCAGCCGTTCTCGTCGCCTTCTCTATCGTCGATATAAAGCGTAAATGTTTGCCCTTTTTCTAGTATAACACTGCCATTTTTAAATTTTTTCGTCCTTATCTCAGGGCCTTTAGTGTCCATCAAAAGTGCAACAGGCCTGTTTAGCTCTTTGCGCACTTTTTTCACCATATCAGCACGCATCTTTTGGTCTTCATGCGCCCCGTGTGACATGTTTATCCTTGCTACGTCCATTCCGTTTTCTATTAGCTCTCTAACAATATTTTCATCATCGGTAGACGGGCCAAGTGTGCAAATAATTTTTGTCTTTCTCAAATTCGTCTTTTTAATCATAGTTTCACCATTTCTTTCTGCAAAGTGCATTAAGTTAAATGTGTTGAACTCTCTTATTGTACTAATAATTAATCGTCATCGTCGCCATCGTCGCCGTCATCGCCATCATCGTCGTCGTCATCATCGTCATCGTCCTGTTGTGTCGGAGTTGGTGCCGGGGCCGGGGTTGGTGCAGGTGCGGGAGTTGGTGC
>CAYJHA010000003.1:27992-36161 GCA_964369785.1 uncultured Bacteroides sp. | reverse complement strand
TCTTCGTCATCATCATCTTCGTCATCGTCATCATCGTCTTCTGCCGCAAGTTTCTTTTGCTCTTCTTCCGCTATTACTTTTTCACTAACATTTCTAAACACGTTTGTTAAGTCAAGTTGTGTCTCACTTGTCACTTCACCTAGCAATTGTGAGTCGACCATCATTTCTTGTAGTACAAATCCCGGCAAATCATCTTCTGAGACCTCAATAATATCAATAATATTTTCATCATCACTTGCAAGCACATTAATTTTTGCCGTTTGCCCTGCTTTTATTAATTTTGTTTCTTCCTTACCCGTTATAAGGTGTCGCGCAACAATAACGCACTCGCCATCTATAAGCGTAAAGTACGATACTGTTTCACTTTCTACTTTAACATATCCCGCCGTGCCCCTAATACTTGTAACCATGGTAGATGTGCTTATATCCATATTTTCTGACGAGGTAAGCGGAGAACTTACGTTAAAAAACAAGTCACCCTCAACTAAATTCAGCTCTAGGTTTCCGCCTGTTTTAAAAAGTTCAACTTTTGAAAGCGTGTCTAATTTCACTGCTTTTGTTTCATCAAGGCTTATGTATGCATAACTTTCTGCGGCAGTTTCCACTGTGCTTCCATCGAAAAGGCGCATACCATCGTACACTTCAATGTCCGCGCTGTTTTTATCGGTAACGTTAACTTTACCCTGTGCTTTTTCAAGGCGCATTACAGCCGCCATAACCCTAGAGCTGTCGTTAGCCATAAACAAAAACGCCATTGCTATAAAAACTACAACAATTGCAATTTTTACACGCATATTTTTAATGTTTTTCAAGTGTGTTCCTCCCACGCTTTGCTCTGTATAAATAGCTTTAATATATCTTTATCAAGCTTATTTTTTTGCGCCATGTCATTTAAAATTTCCAACACTTTTTCTATTGGAATTGTTTTTCTGTATGGCCTGTCTTTTGCAGCAAGCCCGTCTGTTACGTCTAGTATTGTAAGTAGCCTTGTTTCAAAGCACAGCTCGTCACCTTTTAGCTTGTTAGGGTAGCCCGTGCCGTCTATGAATTCGTGGTGCTCACTTGCCCACTTACGAACATTTTCATATTCTTTCCCAAATTTCACCTGGTCTAAAATAGTCTTGGTCATAACTACGTGGTATTCCATTTTCTTTCTTTCCACTGCCGTTAATGTACCCTTTTTTATGCATAATGCATCAACTTCATATTCGCGTAGCCAGTTTATCTTACGGCCGTCTAAGTCCTCGTATGTCATGTTTGAAATTCGCCGTATTTCGTTTTCCAGCTCTTCACTTATAAAAGGTGCTGTGTTTGCCTTGAATATAGTCTTCTTTGCACTTTCAATTTCTTGCTTTACAGGCTCATACGGTATTCCCTTTTCAGCTTGCATAAGCCGTGCTGTTATGTCAATTATTTTAAAGCGCTTTAAAACTTTGTCAATTCCTATGCTAAGCCTGCTTTCTTTATTCATAACATCAAGCGGCACTGTTAATTTACCAACATCGTGAAGCCAAACACTCATAATAAATTGGTTTCGGTTATTCTGTGTAAATTTATGCTCATTATCTGTTTTTTCCAGCCAGTCTAAAAAGCGGTTAGCGTATTTCACCATATTTGCTGTGTGCGTTACATTATACGGTGTTCGCTCATAAATTGCGGTTGAAAGCGATTTTATAAGCGAGTCTAAAAGCCCTTTTATCTCTTGCGCTTGCTCCATTTTAACAAGGCTTATTGCCACTTGCGATGTTAGCGCAGATACATATTGCTCGTGCTCTTTTGTAAAAGGCACGGCATTTTCACTGCTTTCACCGCCGGGTGGTAGAGCATTTATTAATTGCAGCACGCCAAGTTGTTCGCCGCTGTTAGTTTGCATGGGCACAACAAGCATTGAAATAGTTTTGTAGCCCGTTAGTTTGTCATATTTTTTCGGCCCCGCAAAATCAAACTCTTCGTTTTCATATACATTTTGTATGTTAAATATTTTACGCTCTATCAGTGCGCGTGAGCAAACATTTTCGCTTGTAATGTCAACGGGTGGCATTGAGCTTGCATCAATTTTACCACCATTTGAATTTGTGAACATAAGCCTAAACTCAAGCACATTTGCATTTTTTATATATATTGTTGCGGCGTCACAATTTGTAATTTCCATTGCAACGTTAAGTATTTTTTCTAACAGTGCTTCATCGTCTTTTTCGTTGCTAAGTGCAATGCTTACATCAAGAAGTTTTTTAGAAATAGCGTCTATCACAGCAATTTCTCCTCCTTTTCGTATGCAAAGCAACCATTTTTGAACACTTTCTGTAGTTCTTTCTGCATTTCGTCAATTTCTTTGTCTGTTCGTAGTATATCGTGGTGTGTTATCATAAGCTGTTTTGCGCTGCATTGCTCGGCAAGTTTTACAGCACGCTCCCAGCTGGAGTGCCCAAAGCCAATTTTATCGAAAATTTCACTCTCTTTATACTGACCATCACAAATTAAAAGTTCACAATCTTGCGCAAACTGTGCTATCTCGTCTATATTGTCGTAATAAATTTCGCAGTCTGTCGCATATACAATGCTTTTGCTATTATATTCTAGCCTGTATATTGTAACACCGCCCGGGTGAGAGTCCTCAATTAATTTAACTTGCACATCGCCAATTTTAAAATTGTCATTGCAATTAATATAATTGACGTTTGCAGTAAAACTTTGTGTGCCAACAGGCCAATAAGGCTCGTGCATTATGCCGTTAATTACTTCGTCAATGTTTTTGCCGTTTTTCATTTTTGCGTATATATTTATATTTTTATTACTATCGTAGAACATAGGGCATGCAAAAATACCACAAATATGGTCTATATGAAAATGAGACAGCAATATATGAACGTCTTTAACTTTTGCAAGCTTTTCGCTTAGCGACATAAGGCCGCTACCTGCATCTAAAATAATGTGTTCTTTGCCGGCTGTAACGTGCAAACAAGACGTACCACACCCATATTTTTTGAACTTATATCCGCTTACACAAGCGCTACCCCTTGCGCCTATTACGCGCATTTTAAATTCACCCAAAAGTGTTACCTCTTTTTTGCAATATTTCACCTTATATTATCACATAAAATTATATTAATGTAAATACTTTTTTCGTATAAATACATAAGGAAATTGCAAAAAATTACATTTTTCACATCAAAAATATGCAATAAATTGCAAAAAACAAAAGCGCAATATTTTAAAGCAAAATAAGCAGCGTAAATACGCAAAATTTTGTTTAAAACAAAGCGCCTTTGTATTTTTTTGTAAAATGCAATTAAAATAATGTGGACATTAAAACCGAATTAGTATAGCGCTTTTAGCTGTGTTCCCGGGAAATAGTGCGCTAAAATTTCATCGTAAGTGTAACCCTCTTTAGCCATTCCGTATGCGCCCCACTGGCTCATACCAACGCAGTGTCCATTACCATTTGTTACAAATGTCCATGTGCCGTTGCCGTTATAATTCATTGTAAAGTTTGGCGAATATAGGCCCCAGAAATTGTCGTAGAACTTGCCTGCACGTATGCGCGTACCCATAACAGTTATGTAAGTTAGGTAGCCGTTTGAGTCATATTCCGGGTTTGTAATCCAGTTTTCATAGTCAGTTCGCCCTGCAGTTGAGCCCGGTACAAGCTTTTCAATATTATTTATGGCTGTTTCAAGTTTAACAGTATTGCTGCGGTTTTGCCAGCTTGTGCCACCACTTGAATACAATGTTGCAGTTAAATCTCCCGGGCTGTTTATTCCTGCAACAAGATACGGATACGAGCCGCCCCACATTGCGGCACTACTTTGCGTTGTGCCGCTGTTCGCCGCACTGTAAAGTGTGTTTGCCACAACGTTATTATACGTAACAATTTCGCTTACTACTTCATTTACAGCCGCAGTTACGCTACTGCTTGGGTTTGTTGCAAGTATAACGCTTGCCGTGCCTCCGCCCTGCATTTGGTACATAATGTAGCTGTGCGCTGCAACTGCCTGTGCCTTATAAACTTCGGCATTGTTGAAGCCGCTTACCTCAGTTTGCACTACTTTTGCAAGTATAGTTGCCGCGTCGTCTGTTACATATTTATTTGTCATTTCATCATAAACAGTTAGGGTCTCTTCATATACAACTCCCACACCGCCTGTCGGCTTACTCTCGCCGCCTGTTACGCCGTAAAACTCATGAACTTTTGACGGCAAATCGTTGTAGGTGTAGTTTTTATCACAATTACCCGATACACCCGGTACATATGCTGTGCTTGTGTACTGCCAAATGTCAAAGTTAACGCCACCGTTTGCTGTCGGCTTAACTAATGGGTTCGGGTTTGACGGATAGCGTGCATACCAGAAAGGATAGCCCTCTGCAACAAGCTGCGCCACATTAAAGTAGTTCATAAATGATTCATATGTGTAGAAGCCCGGGTAATAACCACCTTGCTCCAGCAATGTCATCATATAGCGAACTATATTTGTGCGTGAATTATAATCTGTTCCATTTAAATTAATTTTGTCTTCAAAGTCAACATAAACAGGGTAATCAAATATAATTCCGTCCGCTTTAAGCCTCTTTGTCTCTGCACAATTTAAAAATAGGTTAACTTCGTCTTGCACATCGCCGTAATCGTTAGCATAGCTGTAAATATAAACGCCAACATCAAGCCCGGCGGCCTTTGCACCGCGTACGTTTTGCTCGTAGTATGGGTCAACATAATAACCGTCGTTATTTGCACTTGTTGCACGAATTATAGCATAATCAATGCCGCTTGCGGCAACTTGCTGCCAGTTTACATAGCCGTTGTGCATAGAAACGTCAATGCCATAGCTGCCAATGCCGCTGTTTGCGTTTGAGCTTGGCAGTTCAACAACAGGTGCCAGTGTAATTGCTTTCGAGTAAATTACACTTTGACCCACTGCGTCTCTAACCATAATTTTGCCCACAGGCAGTGATACACCGCTTGAGCCTGCAACTGTTTTAACGTTGCTTGTTTGCCATGAAATTCCGCCGTCAAAACTGTAAGAGCCAAGTGAGTGTGCGCCGGACGCACTGCTGATTTTACTGCTAATTGTAATAGAATATATGTCTTGCTGTGCGTCGTACAAAGTATCAACTGCTGAAATTGTTGGCGGTTCACAGTAACGCCCGTCTGAAAGTATATAGTATTGTTTGCCGTTTATTGTGTACCAGCCCGAAGTATTACCCTTAAACAGTTTGCCGTTTGAGTCAAAATAGTATGTAGAGCCATCAATAGTAACAAAGCCCTGTGAAAGTGTAATTGCACCGTTTACCACAGTTTGGTAATAAGTGTTACCTGTTTTGCTCTCTACCCAGCCTTGAATTGCAACGCCGTTACTGTTAAAGTAAACTTTTGTGCCGTTTTCTCGTGTGTAAACAGCGTCTTTATAAAGCTCACCGGATTGTTTTGCACAGTACGCGTTGCCCTCGAATGTGAACTCACCTGTCAAAACAAGGCCGTCAGTGCCGAAAACATAAGTGCTTGAGCCAATATTATGCATACCTGTAACAGGCACACCGTTCACAAGGTAATAGCCGTCAACCCAGCCTGTTCCTGTTTGCTGCTCGCCATTATCATTAAAATAATACGTTGTGCCGTCAATTTCAACTCTACCTGTTACAATTATTGCTTTGTCGTTTTGGTAATAAGTAGAGCCGTTTACATCTATAAACCCAATAGGCGCCGCGCCTGTTTCACCAAGGTATCTTCTGCTGCCATCTTCAAGTGTTACAAATTGTAGTTTAACAATAGCGCCTGTCTCGCCTGCACTGTAATAAGCACCACCATGCTCAAAATTGCCTTTTTGTACAATACCCTCGCTATTAAATATATACGTTGCGCCGTCAATTTCTTGTATACCTGTAACAGCTACGCCATTATTTAAGTAATAAACATCTGCCCAGCCTGTGCCTGTTTGCTGTTTGCCGTCGGCAGCGAAGAAGTATATTTCCCCGTCAATTGTCACTTTGCCTGTTGCAAGCACAAGGTCAGCTGTTTGGTAATATCTACCCTCGGCCAGTTCATACCAACCCTCAGCGCCAACTTTACCGTCTAAGCCGTAGTAAGAGCCCACTCCGTCATCGCCATAACCTACTGCATTTTTGTAAAGAACGCCGTCTTCACTTGAGCGGTATGTGTCACCATCGTGCACAAATTCACCGCGCAAAAGCAAACCGTCTTCATTAAAGTAATAGTCTTTGCCGTCAATTAATTGGAAGCCAACAAGTGCCTTGCTGTCAACTACATAGTAGTCGCCTGCCCAGCCGTCTTCTGTAACTAATTTGCCGTCACTGCCAAAGAAGTATAAGTCGCCGTCGATAGATTGCGGCCCTTTTAAAATTTGATACTGCTCGTTTTGATAGTACTTCGAGCTGTCTGAAAGTGTTATCCACCCAATAGGTGCTTTGCCGCTAAAGTCGTAATAAGTTGTAACACCGCTTACAGTTTGGAATGCATTAGTGTAAAGAACACCTTTGCCGTCTGCTGAGTATTTATTTCCTTCATATGTAAAGTTGTGTTTATACGTAACACCAATTTCGCTAAATATGTATTTTTTGCCGTCAATTGTCTGCGGGCCTGTTACAAACTGCCCATTTTGAATATACAAGTCGCCAAGCCAGCTAGCTTTAATTATGCTACCGTCAGAGTTGAAGTAGTATGTCTCACCGTCAACAGTAGCTTTGCCTGTTGTAAGCACAATTTGTGGTGATTGATAATATCTATTGTCTGCGTAATCAAACCAGCCAACAGGTGCGGCGCCTGTCTCGCCATAAAATGCAATTGTGCCGTCTTGCCTTGTGTTAAAGTAATTTTTATGCACTTTACCTGTTTCATCTGCAAAGTAGCTCTCATTTTCAAATGTAAATTCACCTTTAAATAGAACACCGTCTGTGCCAAAAATGTACGTTTCACCGTCAATTTCTTTTACACCTGTAACAGCCACGCCATCTTCAAGGTAATAAACATCTGCCCAGCCTGTGCCTGTTTGCTGTTTGCCGTCAGTGTCAAAGAAATAAATATTTTCGCCTATTGTAAGCTTACCCACTGCCAAAGTAGCGTCTGCCTTTTGGTAGTAAGTTGCGCCGTCGTAATCTATAAAGCCCTCTGCAATTGCCTTGCCGTCTTCGCCGTAATAAGTGCCTGTACCATTCTCGTCATACGCAACAGCATTCTTAACAATTACACCGTCAGTTCCCGCAAAATATTTTGAGCCGTCTAATGTAAACACGCCTTTAACCAAAAGCCCGCTCTCATCAAAGTAATAGCTTTTTTCCTCAATTTCCTGCATGCCTACAAGAGCTTTACCGTCAACTACATAATAGTCACCGGCCCAGCCGTCGTTTTCACTTAATTTGCCGTCACTTCCAAAGAAGTAGGTGCTATTTTCTACTTGCTGTCTACCTGTTAAAAGCACATATTCGTCAGTTTGGTAATAACGTGCGTCTTGATAGTCAACCCAGCCAGAGGCAAGTTGTCCGTTCTCATCGTAATAACGCAAAGCACCGTCTGCCATTGTTCTAATTGCGTTTAGGTATACAATACCAAAGTCGCTTTCAGTTTCGCCGGCATAGTATGATGTTCCCTCGTAAGTAAAATCGCCTGTCATCGGAAGGCCGTTTGTGCCTATAATATATGTTTTACCGTCTATTACTTGCCTACCTGTTGCAACAAAACCGTCGGTTAAATAAACACCGTCAACCCAGCCTGTGCCTGTTTCTCTTCCGCCGTCATCAGCGAAAAGGTACGTTTTGCCGTCAATAGCTTTTACACCTGTTGCAAGTGTGTGTGCACCGCCTGTGCTGCTTACATCTTGGTAATATTCCACGCCATCGGGTCCGCTAATCCAGCCCGTTCTAGCGCCGCCATCTTTAGCGTAAAATGTAATTGAATTTGTGCGAATTAAAAAGCCGTTGCTATAAAGTGAGCCGTCACTTTTAGCCATAAACCACGCATTATCGTACATAAAGTCGTAGCGCAGTACTTCGCCATTTTCGTCAAATATATATTGTACGCCCTCAATTGTTTGTGGGCCAACTGCTTTTGTTCCGTCTGAAAGTACATAAGTGCGTGAGCTGCCCTCTATAACCCAATTGCCACTTTCTACTATGTTTGGGGCTTGCGTTTCATCTTCGTCTTCGGTGTCTTGTTCGTTATCT
>CAYJHA010000003.1:23517-27892 GCA_964369785.1 uncultured Bacteroides sp. | reverse complement strand
TCTGAGCTGTCGCTGTCTGAGCTGTCGCTGTCTGAGCTGTCACTGTCAGAGCTATCACTATCAGAGCTATCGCTGTCTGAGCTGTCACTGCCTGAGCTGTCGCTGCCTGAACTGTCGCTGTCTGAGCTATCACTATCAGAGCTGTCGCTGTCAGAGCTGTTGCTATCTGAGTTGTCGCTGTCTGAATTATCGTTATCTATATCAGTATACGTATCATCTGCATAAATTTTCACATCAACAGGCAGTGTATATGTTCTGGTGTTTTTATACGCTGTGTCGCCACACGTTATGTACATATAATAACGTGCCTGTCCAACTTCAAGTGCCTCATATTCGCCTGTGTCCTCATCAACGCTGAGCAAATTTTCAGCGCTTGTGGCATACGAAACAAGCGAAGACGTGTAAGAGTCATCGCTAACACTTAATATATTAGTACCTTCTTCGCCTATTACAAGTTTTATTGTGTCCGGCACATAAACAGCAAAAAAGCCTATGTTTTCACTTTCTGCGTCGCCGTCTTCATTATTATTTGTTTCGCCTTCATTTTCACCCTGCTGTGAATTACTATATGTATAGTTGCCTTCTGTTGCAGTTTCAACATCGTCTGCAAGGTAGAAAACATCGTTTGCGCTAAAAGCTGCCGAATTTGCCGATGATTCACCAAACACCGCCCCAAGTAAAGGCTCTGTGCTTTCATCGCCGACACTTTCATCGTCACTGTTTTCATCATCTTCAATTTGTGCGCGTGGCGCAGACACTTCTGCGCCGGTAAAGCTATCTTGAATAATACCCGACTGCACAAGCCCAACAAGCCCACCTGCCGTTTTCGCGCTTACACTTGCCATATTGCCCGATTTTTGCACATAAGCATTTTCGCCGGAAAGCCTAGAAACAAGGCCGCCTGCGCGCTCGTCTGCTGTTATGGTGCCGCTTTCTACTTTAACATTGCTTACATAGCCCTCGTTAATGCATGCCACAGTTGCTGCTGCAACTGTGCCTGTTATATCCACATTTCTGAAAATAATATTTTTAACTATGCCTATTTCATTTTCGCCCTCGTCTGCAATATGGTAAAAAAGCGCAGACGCCTCGCCCTCAATTGTTAAGTTTGTTATAGAATAACCGCCGCCGTCAAGCGTACCTGTAAACGGTTCTTCAATAGTTTCAAATTCAATATCATCCATATTAATATGGTCAACAATTTCAAAACGCGCATCGGGGAACTGCCGCAGTTTATCAAAATCTTGCGGCTCTTTAATTAAATATGGGTTTTCCTCACTGCCATCTTCAATAATTACATCTTCATCTTCGTTGCCCGTTTCGTCTGCGTCAACGTTTGAAGCTATTGCAGAAAACGGCAACAACGATAATACCATCATAAGGCTAATAATTAGCGCCAACATGCGCTTTGTAACACTTTTCATATCGTATGTCAAGAATGTGCCCTCCCGAAAAAGTTATATATAATAATGTATTAAATTAAACTAACTGTATAATTATTTTTATTATACTATATATCGACAATCTTTTCAATACTATATGAAATATTTTTACATTTGTGAACAAAAGCTTTACAATGCCGCAGTATATTTTACTTTAGCGCCTTGTTTTGTGTCCTCAATTGTGTAGCCTTTTTTTGCAAGTTCGTCTCTAATTTCGTCTGCCCTTGCCCAGTTTTTTTGTGCTTTCGCCTGTGTTCTCTCTTCCACCAAATCAAGTATTTCTTGCGGTACATCGTCTTTTTCAAGTTTTGCCGCAATGCCTAGCACACCTGTAAGCTCACAAAAAACACTTAGTGCTTTTTCACACGTTTCCTTTTTTTCGCTTTTTGCATGTGTGTTTATGTCGCGCACAAAGTCAAAAATAGCCGCAAGTGCATTTACTGTGTTCAAGTCGTCGTCCATTGCCTCGCAAAACTTTTTCTTTGCGTTTTCGGCACTTTTTAAAAGTATGCTATTTCCTTCATCAGCCTTCAAATCGGTTTTTACTTGTGGCTGTACAGCGGCATTCTCAATTTCAAAAATCAAATTTTCTTTGCATGTGTTCAGCCTTTCAAGCGAAGCCTTGCAAGCGTCAAGCAAGTCTGCCGTGTAGTTTAGCGGCCCTCTGTAATGGCCTGTAAGCAAGAAATAGCGCAGTGCTTCATATCCATATGCGTCTGCTATGTCGCGCACGGTGAAAAAGTTATTTTTGCTCTTGCTCATTTTTTTGTTTTCAATGTTTAAAAAGCCGTTGTGCATCCAATATCTTGCAAACTCACAGCCGTTTGCGCACTCACTTTGGGCTATTTCGTTCTCATGGTGCGGGAAAATCAAATCTTCGCCGCCGCAATGCAAATCGATTGTCTTGCCAAGGTGTTTTCGCACCATAGCACTGCATTCAATGTGCCAACCCGGCCTGCCGTTGCCGTAGGGGCTTTCCCAGTATGGCTCGCCCTCTTTCGCGGCTTTCCATATAGCAAAGTCGGCAGGGTCTTCTTTTAAATCGTTTTGCATGTCGCTTCTTAAAGAGCGGTTTCCGCTCTCTAAGTCATCAAGCACCAAATGGCTTAACTTGCCGTACTCTTCAAATTTTTTCGCACGGAAATATACATCGCCGTTTTTGGCAACATAGCCATAACCTTTTTCAATAATATCGCTAATTAACATCAATATTTCGTCAATATGCTCAGTTGCACGCGGATATACAAACGCGCGTTTTGCTTGCAAGCCCTCTAAATCTTTAAAAAACTCGCTCTCATATTTCAGCGCAAGTGCCTGCATTGTTGTGCCCTCTTGCTGTGCTTTTGTTATAAGCTTATCATCAATATCTGTAATGTTCGAAACAAAAAGCACTTTATTGCCTCTATATTCTAAATAACGGCAAAGCACATCAAAAACAACGATAGGCCGTGCATTTCCTATATGAATATAGTTGTACACCGTGGGGCCGCACACGTAAATTTTATATTCGCCTTCTTTCATTGGCACAAACTCTTCTTTTTTCCTTGTCAATGTGTTAAAAATCTTCATTGTTTTATCAATCCTTTTTATTTCATTGTTTTAAATATTACTAAAAAACATCACTTTTGTAAATTAATTATATTTTGTGCACCAAGCAAAATGCCTGCCCTGGCGGCGTTAAAATTTATGCCGCCTTGCACATAAACTGTATACGGTGGGCGCATTGGCCCGTCGGCAGAGAGCTCTATGCTACTTCCCATTGTAAAAGCGCCGGCAGCCATGATAACCTTGTCTTCATAGCCGGGCATGTCGCTTGGTTCGGGCGTTGCAAAGCTGTCAATTGGGCTACCTGTTTGCACACCTTTGCACAGTGCGCACATTGCTTTTTCACTGCCTGTTTGAACGCTTGTTATAATGTCGTCGCGCTTTTCATTATAATGCGGCTGTGCAGAAAAGCCCAGTGTTTCAAACAGTGCCGCCGCATAAGCACTTGCTTTAAGTGCTTCAGCTGTTACAGCAGGCGCATAGTAAAGCCCTAAATACATTTGGCGTAACACATCAAGTGTACAGCCTATTTCACCGCCAACGCCCGGTGCAGTAAGCCTATGTGCACACAATTCAACAAGCTGTTTTTTGCCTGCAATATAGCCGCCTGTCGGTGCAATGCCACCGCCGGGGTTCTTAATTAGGCTGCCTGCCATTAAGTCTGCACCATACTGTGTGGGCTCTTTTTTGTTTGTAAATTCACCGTAGCAATTGTCTACCACTACTAAAATGCTAGGGTTTGCGGCTTTTGCTGTGGTGCTAATTTTTTTAATTTGCTCAAGAGAAAGCGCCTTGCGCTGTTTATAGCCCCTACTGCGCTGAATATAACACATTTGTGCGGTTTTGCACTGTTGCTGTATTTTGTCGTAGTCAGGCTCGCTATTTTCTATTAGGTCAATTTCCTCGTAATTAATTCCGAAATCTTTTAAGCTTCCATAATTTTCGCTTGATATAACTTCTCCGTTATTTATACCGTTCTCGCCGCTTTTTCCGCCGTTTATACCTATAACGCCGTGCAATGTGTCGTACGGGGTGCCGGTAACGCACACCATTGTGTGCCCCGGGCGAAGTAGCCCAAAAAGTACAACAGCAAGCGTGTGTGTTCCGCTTGCAAAGTTATGGCGAAAAAGCGCCGCCTCACTTGCCGTTAGCTCTGCAAAAATTTGCTCAATTTTATCGCGCCCAATATCGCCTATGCCATAGCCCGTTGTGCCGACAAGGTGCTCTGCGCCAACGCCGCAATTTGTAAAAGCCTTAAGCATTTTAAGCTGGTTATACTCTTTAATATGTTCAATTTCTTCAAAAGCGTTTTGGCACATTACAAGTGCTTTTTCGTCTGCTTTTAATATTTCGTTCGATAAATCGTAAAATTCACCTATGGGTGAAGT
>CAYJHA010000003.1:0-23417 GCA_964369785.1 uncultured Bacteroides sp. | reverse complement strand
CCAAAATGTGTATATACCGCCGCAGTTGAAACATACTCGCTTTTGCCGCTTTTGTTGAGAATTCTCACGCCGCGAATATCCGCAAAGCCGTTTTGCTTGCGCTTAAGTGTATCTGCGTAAAATAAGTCTGCGTCAATGTCGCTTATAATGCCGCTGTGGGCAAGCGCCCAAAGGTCCGGCTCGCTTTGCACCTCGCACGCATATACATCAGCAAAAACGCCTGCCTTTAAACACATTATGTACATTTGCACGTGCTCAAAATTGTACAATGTCATGTTGTTGCTCTTAAAATATTCAACTTGAAGCGTATTTAAAAACAGCTCTATTTCCTCACTGTCTTGCATGGGGCCTGCGTAAAGTGCCGTTTTACCTTGCACACACAAAACGCCTGTTTTTGCAAAATCATCGTCATTATCGCTGTTTTTGCCACCATTTTCATTTGGGTAAACAAAGTAAAAATCGCAACCGTAATGCTTTGTTTTATAGCACATAAACAAAGTTTTAATTTGCATAAAAAACACATCGTTCTCAAAAGAATTGGTGAGAATTCTTTTTTCATTCCCTGTATTTTCCATTTTATTCTCACCGTCTTTATAGGCGTGGTTTTCGGCGTTAATTGTGCTTTTATCTACAAAAATGCTTGTATTTAAATTCTCACTGCATTGCAAGCCAAGAAGCTGTGCCAATTTAATCTCGTCTTCGCTGTTTGCTTTAGTTATCAACTCTGTCTCCGCTCTGCCTATTTCGGCGCTTCTATTATTGTTTTCTTAATTCGTTTTGTTAAGTGTCTGCACAAAGCAATTACAGCTCATTCACAAGCTGTTTAAAATGGTTGCCACGCTCTTCAAAATTTGTATAGCTGTCAAAAGACGCACATGCAGGTGAAAGCGACACTATGTCCCCTGCCTGCGAATTTTCATGCGCAATTTTCACGGCTTCTTCCATGCTATTTGCGTGAATTATTTTAAGCTCGCTTTTTTCAAAGCCTGCATTTTCCTTTATAGCTTCTTCAATAAGTTTTGCCGTTGCACCCGTTAATACAATAATTTTAACATGTTCCAATAAATACGGCACAAGCGGTGCAAAGCTTATATGTTTGTTACTGCCGCCTGCAATTATTATCATTTTTTTATCAAACGCTTTAAGCCCTGCTATTACCCTTGTGGGGCTTGTTGCAATAGAATCGTTATACCATTGCACGCCATTTATGTTTCGCACGGGCTCTATTCTGTGTTCTACACCTGCAAAGCCGCACGCAACTTGTGCTATATACTCAACGTCTACTAAGTCAAACACTGCGGCGGCGGCGCAAAGCACATTTTCTATGTTATGCTCACCGCGAAGGGCAATGTCATTTTTGTGTGCAAGCGGCGTAATAAGGCCGTCTTTTTCAAAAACAAGTGTGCCGTCATCGTTTAAATATGCACCATTTTGAACCTTTGACTTCCTTGTAAAATAGCATACCTCGCCTTTTACATCAGCTTTCATTTCACGCGTCACGTCATTTTCAAAGCCCAAAACAGCCTTGTCGCCTGCTGTTTGATATAAAAGTATGTTTCGTTTTGCATCTATATATTCTTTCATATCCTTGTGGTGGTCAAGGTGGTTTGGCGTTACGTTAGTAACAACGGCAATGTGCGGAGACTGCCTCATGCTTATTAACTGAAAGCTCGAAAGCTCCACAACTGCAATGTCGCCCTCGTTTATATTTTCGGCAACAGGCAAAAGTGCACGGCCTAAATTGCCACCTAGGTGCACTCTTTTGCCTGCGGCTTCAAGCATTTTTGCAATTAGCGTTGTTGTGGTTGTTTTGCCGTCACTTCCTGTTACGGCAATAATTTTGCACGGGCACAGCTCAAAAAACAGCTCCATCTCACTGCTTATAACAGTGCCGTTTGCCTTTGCGTCTTGCAACTGTTTTGTGTAGTATTCAAAGCCCGGTGTACGCATAATAATGTCTTGGTTCAAAAGCCCATCAAGGTAACTTTCGCCCAAAGACAACTTTACATTAAGCTGTTTTAGTGTTTTTGCATACTCTTTAAAATCTTCAACACTACTTTTTTGGTCGCACAGTGTTATAATTGCGCCATGCTTTGCAAAAAGCTCAATGCACGTTTTGTTAGTAACCCCAGCACCTATAAAAGCAACTTTTTTGCCATTTAAACTTTTATAAAAGCTATTTATCTTATCGGTCATTTTCCACCTCAATTATTTATTTCACGCCCAAACATCGTCTTTAACAGGCTGGCGCACGCCAAGCATAATACTGTTCACGTCCCAAATATACCAGTTGCTACCCTTTTGGCGCAGTTTTATGGGGCGCGGTGTATCAAAAGCCGGTGTTTTTACATAAAGGCGCAAGTAACCTGCCTCACAATCTTGCGGGCGTGGGTCGCTTGTAAAGCTAACTGTGTAGGGCGTAGTAGGCGTGTAATTGTTTTCAGGTGTTGCACCATTAAAATACGCCATCGGCAAATATAATTTATCGCCCAACCGCTCTTTAAACCATGCCTCTTCTGTTTTAGACAGCGGCTGTGGCCCTTTTAAAATATTAAGCGCCTGTATGCCCTGTGCGCTATCCTCGGCAAAAATTTTCAAAGCGCAAAAAAGCAGTGCCGCCGTTCTCTCGGGTTTATCAAAGCCCATGTTTGCTATTGCTTGAAAATCGTTCACAGTGTTTGGCAACTTGTTAAATGTTACAGTCATTTTGTTATCTCCTGCCTTTATTTATTTTAATTTAATAATGTTTATGCAAGTTCTGTAAGTAAGTTTTTCAATAAGCCATATACTTTTTGTGCAGAGCTTAGGCACATCTGCTCATTCGGTGTGTGAATGTCATACCAAAAAGCACCTATTGAAACCATGTCAAGGTCTTTGATGTTTTTCGCAAAATAACCACACTCAAGGCCGCTGTGTGTAAACTCGGGCACAAGCGGCACACCCCACTCTTTTTCCATAAGCTTAGAGGCTGTTTTGCGAAGCTCTGAATTCGGGTTATACTCCCAGCACGGTGTGCGCTCCTCTACTTTTCCGCTAAAGCCAAAGGCAGCGGTTATAAGCATTGCGGTATCTTCAAGCTCGTCTAAAATAAGCTCGCTTGCACCGCGTGCAGACACAAATAAACGTATGTTTTCGCTATTAGTTTCAATTTTTGCAACATTGTAAGACGCCGTTACAAAATTCTCTATATCCACACTCTTTCGCTGAACACCGTTTGGCATTGCGCACAGCAAATTTACAACTTGCTGTGTGTCTTCTTGTGTTAAAGCATTGTATTTTTCGCTTTTATTAGTAATGGCGCCTGTATTCGCTTTTGTGTCAACTTCACCGTTAAGCTGCGTGCAACTGTCTTTTATGTCGAACGTATAGTTTTTATCGGCTTCAAAAAGTGTTGTTTTTACCGCTTCGCAATAATAGTTTAACGTATTAACCACTTCCTGTTTTTGCACCGTGCACAAAGTAGCAACGCACGAGTCGGGTATCGCATTTGTAGCCTGGCCGCCTGTGATTGAAACTATGCTAAAATTAATTCCGCTTTGAATTAACTTTCGCATTGCTCGTGCTGTTATTTTAAGCGCATTTCCTCTCTCTTCACCAATACAACCACCGGAGTGCCCACCTGCAAGCCCACTAATATTTAATGTAACAAGCTCACCGCTAACTGCTTCAAATTTAACCGGCTTAATAAATGTCATCGTCTCACAGCCTGCCGCATTAACGCTGCATTTGTTCTCACCGCCACAGTCTAAGCTTATATATTTTTTACCTTTAAGGCGGCTGTAATCAAAAGCTTTTGCACCAAACATGCCTACTTCTTCTTGCACTGTAAACACTGCCTCAATGGGTGGGTGCTCAAATTCGTCTGTTAAAAGCGCAAGCATTGTTGCAACGCCTGTTCCGTCGTCACCACCAAGGGTAGTGCCTTTTGTTTTCACTCGTGTTCCTTCTACATATATAGGTAATGCGTCAGTTTCAAAGTTATGTGTACTTTCTTTAGTTTTAACGCACACCATATCTGTATGCGCCTGCAATATTACAGGCTCTGCATTTTGAAGTGCACCTGTGCCGTTTTTCTTTATTATGCAGTTGTTTACATCATCTCTGTAAAAATCTAGGTTGTTTTTCGCTGCAAAGTCTTTCAAATAGTCGGCAATTTTGCCCTCGTTGAATGAACCGTGCGGTATTCTTGTAATCTCTTCAAAATAGCGCTGAAACGGTATATCATGGTTTAAAACATTGTTCAAGCTAACACCCCATTATAATTTTTTGGCTTTTTCGCGCATAACCTCGCTACTTGCCATACTACTTTAATTTTATTATATCTAATTTTACATTATTTTGCCCTAACAGTAAATATAAAAATAAAAAAAATGTGCACAAAGGCTTTAAAATTGATAATTTTCCGTTTTTTTACACTTTATCGCAATATTTCTTGACAATGCCCTTATATATATATACAATGTTAATAACAAACTAAAATTTGCCGTATAATGTCGAAATTTTGAGTATTTTCACAGTATAAAATTATATTTTAAGGGGTTTGTATGGGGTTTGACAGCTGTTTTAAATTAATTACGCAGGCTTTGTTTGAAACACACCCGTACCTTGCAACAAACAAACAGGCACTTCATGGCTTTAATATGCCTGACAGGCAGCATTATAAAAAGCAAGCACAGCAGTGTGAAGAAGCAGTGCGCCAAATAAAAAGTGATGATTTACACGAATTTTTGCGCCTTGTATTGCCATTTATATCAGAACTTTGCGACGAACACACGCGAATTGCCTTTTACAAACTAGACGAATTTTGTAATGTTTCACTTGATAATCAATTACACGTAAAAAATTCAGCTTTATTTTTTGTAATTAATAATAGCGAAGAGCTTGTTACACATATTAATTCTATTGAAGCTACCAAACTTTTGCCTGATTTATTAAAATACTTCTCCGGTATTGACGATGAGATGAAAACCACACGGCTAAATAAGCACATGGCAGCGGCACTAAAACTGCACTTTGGCGAAAGCTTACTTGTTCGCGTAGGTGGCGCCGGCGTTGAATATGATATAAAAATTATTAACAAAAGCACACAGCAACAAACTAGCAAAGCACCGCTTGAGCACAAAATTAACGGCAGCGCTATGCACCTAAAAATTCACACATTTGATGTCAAAAAAAGTGAATTTCGCGGCTATATAAACAGGCTTTTTGCCGAAATTAAGCAAAAAAATTGCTCAGAGCTTATTATAGACATGCGCAATAACGACGGCGGCCTAACCGCAAATGCCGATTTTATATTAACGCGTATTTTAACAAAGCCATATTCTCAAATTAAATACTCTGAAATATATATTTCGAAAATATCACGCAGTTATTTTGAGAGCTTTTTGCCGAAATTTCTTGTTAAAACAGGTTTACATAAGTTAATTCCGCAATTCGGTGCTATATTTAAAGCGCCTTTTAATAACTTTGCCCACATAAACTTTAAAATTATAAAACCAAGGGGCGATTTTTCGCATTTGAAAACTACGCTTGTTGTAAACAGCGCCAGTATTTCAACTTGTTCGCTTTTCACTGCGGCTTTTTTAGCTTATGGCGGCGGCGAAGTGCAAGGTAAATGCGGTGGGCTTGCAACGCATTATGGCAACCAAATAAGCGTGCCTATAAGCGGCACAGGGCTTTTTTTAGAAGTGCCGTGCAGTATAAATGTTGGCAATTAAAACGTTTTATTAAATGTGCAAAACAAGTGTATATCGCTTGTATGATATAAAATATCAACTGCAACTAAACGAAATGAGGGTGTATTTTTATGAAGGAAAAATTTAAAATTCAACTTAGCACTAACAGCGGTTTTAGGGTGCGCGCCATTGTTGTTGGCGTTGTAATGGGCTTACTTTTAATGGTACTTATGTATTACATGACAATGCAAATGGGTTTCACTGTTGAAATATCGGCGCTTGCGGCACTTATTTCAATTGCTATTTTGCCTATATTTGGCGGAAAAACTAACAAGTATGAAGTAAACCTTGTACAAACAATTTCTTCGGCAGTGGCAATG
Organism: uncultured Bacteroides sp.; assembly: GCA_964369785.1. Classification (GTDB taxonomy): domain Bacteria; phylum Bacillota; class Clostridia; order Oscillospirales; family Ruminococcaceae; genus Ruthenibacterium. The sequence goes on along the minus strand of CAYJHA010000003.1, from coordinate 17,362 downwards.
CTGTCTTTCCCTTTATCTGCATTTTACATTGCGGCAGTGCAAAGTGGTGAAAGTGTAAACCCTATATTTCTTACTATAATAATTTTTCTTGCAGGCATAATTGGCATTGCAATGAATACAGCACTTAGGGCGCACTACGTAAATGACCCCTCGCTTCCGTTTCCTATTCCGCAATACGTTACTAAAGTTATAGAGCGCTGTGACAAAACAACTAAAAAAGAAACAATCGCTTTATTTATTGGCATACTATGCGGCATTTTGTTTGCCGTTTTGCAAGACCTTACGGGTATTATTCCAAATTCAATTCAGCTTACATCGAATTTCAGTTTAGGCATTAATCTCACAATCGGCTTTATACCGCTTTCAATTGCTTTGGGCTATTTTATAGGGTTTAAAGTTGGCATATTTATTTTAATTGGCACAGTTGTTTCTAATGTAATAATTGCACCAATTGCAACACAAATGGGCTGGATTGAAAACCCAAACATCGCAGGCGATAGCTCTCTTACAGACTTTAACCTGTCGCTTTTCTTAGGCCTTGCAGTTGCAGGCACTTTTGCGCTTATTGCTTTTAACTCAAAGAAATTTAACTTTAAATTTTACAAAACAAAAAAAGGTGCAGGGGCAGAAAACGCAGAAAATACACAAACTGCGCAAAATGCACAAGCACCTGAAAAAGCGCTTCCCGTTAAATTCGCACTAATTTTAGGCGGTGTTGCCTTTGTTATTTTAACACTAATTCTTGCAATATTTTACCAAACTAACCCTCTTGCATTTGCAATGTCGCTTGCCGTGGGCCTTGTTGTAATATATATATATACGCGCATACAAGCGCAAACAGGCATGGGCGTGCAGTCTTACATGACACTTATAACATTTATTATAACTATGCTTCTTGTAAAAGACCCACTTGTTGCTATCATCATTATAACAGTGGTTGCGTGTGTTGGCTCGCTATCTGGCGACACTATTAACGACTTTAAAACAGGCCAGCTATTAGGGGCCGACCCGAAAATGCAATATATAGGCCAGTACATAGGGCTTATACCGGGTGCAATTGGTGCCGTTGTTGTTATGGGCGTTATGGTAGAGCGCTTTGGCTATGGCGCAGACACAGGGCTATACCCTGCCGCACAGCTTTACTATGCAACAAGCATGTCTTTTGCAGGCTTTGGCGACACTGTTATTAATATATCGCGCCTTTTAATAGGTGCAGGCGCAGGCATAGGCCTTGCCGCATTTGGCATACCGGCTGCTGTTATCGGCATGAGCATGTACCTTGGTATGTCTGTAATGACTTCTGCCGTAATTGGCAGTGTTATACGCCACTTTATAGGTAAAAAAGGCGATAATGCAACTAATATTGCAACATCATTCTTTGCAGGGCTCTCTGTTGGTTTCAGTATTATTGTTTCGCTTATAGTTATAATAATGCTTGTTGCCGGTTAGCTTGCACACTGCAATTTACTTCAATTTACAGCATTTACAGAAAGGGACATTAATTAATGAAAATTTCAAGTGAACGCCTTGACATAGTAATAAATAACATTTGTAAGCATTGGAATGTTCCGGGTGCGGCTATTTCTGTTTTAAACGCTAATGATAATTTATACAGAAACTTTTATAAAAACAGCAATATTGAAAATGACACGCCCGTTACAAAAGACACTGTTTTCGCAATAGGCTCGGTTACAAAATCTTTCACAGCCGCACTTGCCGCAATTTTGCAAGATAAGGGCATTTTAGAGCTTGATAAACCTATAAAAAGCTACATTGACAGCTTTGAAATGTACGATTTAAACGCAACAAAAAGCATAACACTTGCTGATTTTTTAAACCAAAACAGCGGCTTGCCAAGCCACAACTTATACTGGCACGGAAGTTACAAAACAAGGCAAGAGCTTTTTAGCGGCATTAAAAATTTGCAAAACAAGTGGAATTTCGGCCGCCACTGGGCATACAACAACATAAACTACCTTGCCGCCGCCGCTGTTATGGAAATAGCTACCGGCAAAACGTGGGAAGAGCTTGTTTCAGAATATATTTTTGCACCACTTAATTTAGGCAGTGCAACTTTTGGCAAGGCAGGCATTTTAAGCAGTGGCCAAAGTGCCACAGGCTACAAACCTGCAGAGGGCGGCGCACACAGGCCTGTTCCGCCGCTTGATGTTACTGCTTCGGGCCCTGCTGGCTGTTTGAACATGAGCAACGACGATTTAAACACCTGGGCAAAGTTGCATTTAAATAGCGGTATGAATGGCGATAATGCAGTAATTAGCAGTGGCGGTGTAAAACAAATTTTGCGCCCACGCTGCACAGACGCAAACATGATACCGCTTGAATTGAAAGAAGCACCTTATAATTTATACGGCCTAGGCTGGGTAATTTCACCTTACCGCGGTGTAAATTTAGTGTATGACGGCGGAAACATAGAGGGCTTTACTTCAATTGTGGCACTTTTACCATCTGACGGGCTTGCTGTTACAATACAGACAAATTTGCACGAGGCAAACCTGTTTTTGCTAGATGTGCTATACAGTATTATTGATGAGCTGTTTTTTGAAAACGATAAGCGCAATTGGTCGTCTGCCCTAGTAAATATTTACACAGAGTTTGCAAAGCAAATGGGTGCGGCGGCAAAACAGCAAGCAGAGATGTTTGAAAGCGCAAAAGATACTGCGAATAAAACAAGCCTACCCTTTGAACAATATGCAGGCACGTATAAAAGCGCCGCTTATGGTGAAATTACAATTACATTTGACGGCGCAAAACTTGCCCTTGTGCATGGAAATAATCCTGCTATTTTAAAAGAAGACCAAACGGGTGTTTTTGAGCTTTCTCATTATAAGGGTGATACATTTTCAACTCGTTTCGCCTCGCTTGGAAGTGCTTTTAACGCAATAGTTAAGTTTAGCGTTGAAAACGGGCATGTTACAGGTGTTAGTGTGCCTTTTGAGCCGCTTGTAGACGATATTGATTTTGTAAAAGTATAATTTCATATGATAATAAACACTATACCTTTTGACACGTTATGGGCATGGCTTGCCATGCCCATATAAAATTATTGCCAAAACGGAGAAATAATAATGAAAATTGTAAGCGCAGAAATTACAGGCATTAAACTGCCGTACAGCAGTGTTTTTTCCATAAGCAAATACACATTTTACGACTATTGCGGCTACATATTAAAGCTTTTTAGCGATGACGGATTAATTGGCTTTGGAGAGAGCGTGCAGCTTTTAACGCCGTGGTACAGTGCAGAAACTTTTAAAACAGCTAAAACCGTTCTTTTAGAGCACATTTTGCCCTCTTTTATTGGCAAGCAGTACAATGACGAGCACGAGCTTTTGCAGAGCCTTGAGTGGATACAGGGGCAACACCAGGCAAAAGCCGCCGTGGAGTGTGCAATTTGCGACATAGCCGCACAGCAAAAAAACATGCCGCTTTATAAATACCTAGGCGGTACATCGGCCGTTGTTAAAAGCGGCGTTTCAATTGGCTTACAGCCGCAAGATGAGCTAATACGCACCATTCAGCGTTATTTAGACGGCGGCTACACACGAATTAAGGTTAAAATTGCGCCCGGTAAAGACATAGATGTTATTGAAAGTGTGCGTAAAAATTTCCCTAATATTTCACTGATGGCAGACTGTAATGCGGCGTATACAAAAAAAGAGTTTGACTTGCTAAAGCGCCTTGATGATTACGAATTATTAATGCTTGAACAGCCACTTGCAAATGGAGACTTAATAGAACATTCAGAGCTTCAAAGCATGATGAAAACGCCCATATGCCTTGACGAAAGCGTGCACACCATGGCAGACGCAGTGCTTGCCGTTGAGCTGAATTCGTGCAAGATTATTAACATAAAACCACCGCGTGTGGGCGGCCCTTTGCACGTTGCAAATATGCTTAAAATGCTAAAGCGCGAAAATGTAGGTGCATGGATTGGCGGCATGATGGAAACAGGTGTTGGGCGCCTAATGAACATGGCATGTGCAACCCTGCCGGGCATTACACTGCCGGGCGACATGCGCCCACCGCTTGACTACTTAAAAAATGACATAGTAACTAATAAATTTAATGCCGTAAACGGCGAGCTTACACTTTCGGAAAATATTGGCCTTGGCGCAAATGTAGACGAAGAATTTTTGCGCAGTGTGGCCGTTTTTAACTCAAAATTTGGTACAATTTGAGTATTAATTACACTACTATGCATGAAAGGTTTGGTAATAAATGCAAAATACAAAAGATTTTTCTTTAACAAATGCCAAAATTACACGGCACGAAAAATGCGCATTAATTGAAAATACTGACAGCGAATTTTGCACGCCCGTTTTGCTTTTAAGGGGAAACGACTACGAAAAAGGCTTTGCATACGGCAAACTTTTGGCGCACAGGCTAAGCTCACAAGTTAGCCGCTTGCTTACAACAGTTTATGCGCTTGACGGCGGCTTTGCACCCGACGGAAAAACAGCGCCCGGTGAAGAAGTTCTTCAAAACGGCAAAAAACGTGCGCTAAAACGTGTTAATGAAGATTTAATGCCGGCTATAAAACAGCACACACCTTTTATGTTGCAGCAAGTGCAAGGCATGTTTGACGGCATAAAAAGTGAAGGCGAAAAGATAGATTATGACGACTTGCTTATTTTTGCCACAACGCCCGAGAGCATTGACAGACCTGCCGGCTGTTCAAGTTTTTCTGCGTGGGGCGGCGCCACAAAAAGCGGCGAGCTTATACATGCCGCTAACCAAGATTTTGAGAGCTACGGCACATTGCACAAAAACATTATAATGATAGCTGAAGAGTGCGAGGGCGGCTACACTTACATGGGGCCTGCTTTTTTGGGTATGGTTTCAGCAGCGTCGTTCATAAACTCTGCGAATTTAAGTTATAGTGAAATGACATCGTCATCAAAGCCGTATGTGTGGCCGCAAATACCGCACTACTGGCAGGCAAAGCTTATAGCAAAAAGCGCAAAAACAGTTGATGAAGCGTATAAAATTGCACAAACAACTGGTGGCACCACGGGCTGGAATTTGCTAGTGTCTCAAACAGCGCCTGCGCAAACTGCCGCTAGCATTGAGCTTGTTGGCGAAAAAATAGGCAAGCGTGTGCCCACTGCCGCCGCAAAAAACAAGCTGTTTGTTACAAACCATTTCATGGCATACCCCGGCACAGAGGGCTACGAGGGCCCGAATTTAGTGCAAGAGCAGTTCGAGCTATTTTCTACTAAAAAATCAGCCATAAAACGCTTATTCGGTGATGAGAATGTGCAGTGGTGCGACATTGACACGCCCGAAAAGTGGCAAGCGCTTATACAGTGCCCACGCTACTTAAAATATGAAGAACTGCTTATGGGTGCGCATGTTGAATTCGATACAAAAGAGGCAAACAGCGCCGATAGCGGCAACATAGATGTTGAACTTGCAATAACAGCGCAAAGCGCAAAGCCGATTTGCGATTTTGGCGAAGATACCGCCCCAAAGGCACAATACACAGATGTTTTTAAGCAGCTGTATGGCTTTGAGGCGGCAATTGAAGCGCAAAGTTTGCGCAGTATTTATTCTTGTGTAATGCTACCCGAGAGCGGCACAATTTACCTTGCCGCAGGCGCCGTGCCTGCACAATGCGGCACGTTTTACAAATATAATATGAATGATATTTTTAACTGTTATCTGTAATTTTTCACCTACTAAAGAAGTAAAAAAATTCAAAACATTACTATAAATTATGTAGGCTTTACTTTATAGCATTATCGGCATTGTGCCACTTGGAACAATCTCGCCCGATATAACTTTTTCAAGTGCTGTTAAGCATTGCTTTGTATACTCAAAAGCGCTTATTCGCACGGCATTTTCGGGCATGTATATTAAATCGTATGGGTTGCGAAGTGATATGCACATCATAGGCACATTTAACGTTTCAAGCGCTTTTGCAAGCTCAATTTGCCCACTGTTCAAATGCGCTTGATACGTGCCAAATACTACACTTGTTGCGGCATTTTGGCTTGCGCTTATGCTCTCGCAAATTTCATCAATCTGCTTTTTCGTCGGGTTAGCGTCGTTTATTATTGCAACACCACCGAACTTAAGCTTCATGTGCTGTGCAAAAGTTAGTGTGTCTGCTTGCACATTTGTTGCGCCTGTTGCGTTGTATTTTTCACAGCTTATAAACGCAGGGTTTGCGCCTAAATTAAAACCTGTTTTACTTTTTTCAGCCCCGTAAAGGCAAAAACTTTTTTCTACAATTTCACGTACTTTTTGCTCGCTTGCCTCACTGCCTACTATTTCAAGGCTTTCAAAGTTTGTATTTTGTGGTGCTGTTAAATATTTTTCTTTGTACTGCAAAATTCTACTCAAGTTTTCGTCTAATTCTCTTTCGGTTAAAGTGCCGGCTTGCACTGCTTCTTCCACAAGTTCAACTGCTTTTTGTGCAAGCTCTGCCGTGTGCGAGCAAAAAACAATATCCATGCCGGCACAAAGCGATTTTACAATACTCTCGGGCGTGCCAAAGTGCTTTCTTATAGCGTGCATTTCCATGCAGTCGCTTATAATTAGCCCTTTAAAGCTTAATTTTCCACGCAATATATCTTGTATTATTACTTTTGAAAAAGTAGCAGGTATGTTTTCTTTCTCTATTTTTGGAAAGGCAATATGCGCCGTCATAACAGCAGGCACGCCTGCGTTTATGGCCGCTTTAAAAGGCACAAGCTCAAACTGCGATAATTCATCGTAAGTAAGCTCAATTTTCGGAAGACCCAAGTGCGAGTCGACGTCTGTATTGCCGTGCCCCGGAAAATGCTTTGCACAGCTCAAAATGCCCTCTTCTTCAAGGCCTTTAATCATTTCAATTCCGTATTCTGCAACTTTTTGCGGTGTATCACCATAACTACGCACACCAATAACGGGGTTTTGCGCGTTGTTATTAATGTCTAGGCTGGGCGCAAGGTTAAAGTTCACACCCATTGCCATAAGTTCTTTCGCTGTAATGCGCCCTGCCTCACGTGCGTAGTTTTTGCACCCTGTTGCCGCAATTGCCATTGCGCCCGGCACATTTGTGCAGTCAAGCGAAAGGCGTGTAACCATGCCTCCCTCTTGGTCTATTGAGATAAAAGCAGGCACGCCGAGCTCTTTCATTACAAATTCTTGTATGTCCTCGCACAGGCCTTTTAGCTGTGTTTTATCTTGAACATTTTGGCGAAACAGTATTATATTCCCTGTTTTATAATCTTTAATTAGTTCTTTCAGCGTTTCGCTAAGCTGTGTGCCCTCAAAGCCCACAAAAAAGCGCTGGCCTATTTTTTCACGCAATGTAAATTGTTTTTTCATCATAATATATTCCTACCCTTTAAGAACAAAATAATTTTTTCGGAGGTTAAAAGTGACTGCAATTGAAATGCAAATTAAAAGCATACTGCCGGGGCTAAACAAAGCTGAAAAAAATGTTGCCGTATACTTTTTAAATAATATAGAAAACGTGTTTTGTATGTCCATAGCCGAACTGTCTTTACACTCAAACTCCAGCCAGGTTTCGTGGGTGCGCTTTTGCAAAACGCTTGGCTACTCAGGGCTAAAAGAGTTCAAGCGCGAGCTTTTTGCACAGCTACAATCAGCTCCTTCCGAAAAGCACGATAAATCGCTCATTTTTTCAGATGTAAAAGACTTTACTTCAACAAAAGAAATTTCAGATACAATTTGTAATAACGCTATAATGTCGCTTACAAGCACATTTAAAATTCTAGATTTAAAAGCCGCCGACAAAGCAATTTTTGCCCTTAGCAGGGCGGTGTCTATAAAGCTGTTCGGTGTTAGTGCCTCCGGCCTTGTAGCGGAAGATTTTTGCAACAAACTTCTTCGCATTGGCGCAAATGCCTCTTATTGTAAAGATTTGCATATGCAATACACTTGCACTGCAAACCTTACACCTAAAGATATGGCTATTATTATTACTAATTCAGGGCAAACAAAAGAAATTGTTCGTATTTTCGACAAAGCTAAAGAGCGAGCTTGCCCCGTTTTAGTTATAACAAGTTTTCAAAAAACAAGGTTGTCACAAGAGGCCGATTTTGTGTTTTTCACCTCTTCTAACGAGTTCGACAAGCGAAGCGGCGCAACAAGCAGCAGAATTGCGCAACTTGCTGTTGTAGATTTTTTGTTTACACTTCTTGCAAACAAGAATTATACTAATATACACAACAGGCTTGAAAGAAGCTATAACATTATGCAAAGCGAGAGCGAAAGTTAATTTAGTTATATATATAAAGCTCTCGCGTCTGTTCATAAAATTCAGTTTGTTGCTTTTGGAAGTCCCTGTACATATCATCAAGGCTTTGTATTTTGCCCAAAACATATTCTTCAATGCGCTCGTCGCCCGTAAGGCGCACAAGGCCGCTCACGTCGGCAAATTTATTCAGAGCAAAATCGTTTGGATACATTTTCGCAAAAATGTGCATAAGCTCAACTGCAATAGGTAAAAACGGCTTAAATTGGCCGTTTTTTTCATTGCACGCAAAAAATTCAACGCCGTGGCAAACATTGCCCTTGTGCTTTCCGTAAAGCGGTATAAAGCTACGCTCTCGAAACATAAATGCATCGCTATTTATTACATTTTTTAGTTCCTTTACAACAGCGTCGCCGCTTGCATACGGTGCACCGTAAAACGAGAATGGGCGCGGCGTTCCCCTACCCTCGCTTATATTTGTTGCCTCGAAAAAACAGCCGCCGCAATAGCACAGCAAAGAATTATAATCAATAAGCGCAGGCGATGGTACATTCCACGGGCTATCAAAGTCTGAAAACTTCATTTGCCTTGTGTAATTTTCCATTTTTACAACGCTAAATTGCAATTTTTGCAAAAGCCCCAATTGCGCAATAAAATATTTGCCTATTTCTCCTGCTGTCATAGCATATTGTATGGGCAACTTGTATGCGCCTACAAAGCTTGAGTGCTCTTCTTTAATGCGTGTGCCTAATATGTTTTCACAGCCAAGTGGGCACGGCCTGTCAAGCACAACAAGCTCTTTGCCGTGCATTGCACATGCTTTTATTACATTTGCCAGCGTGTAAATGTAAGTGAAATACCTAAGGCCTACGTCTTGAATGTCGTACAAAACTATGTCAACATCGTGCAAATCGTCATCGTTAGGTTGCCTTCTCTCGCCGTATAGCGATATTATTGGCAGGCCTGTTTGCTCGTGCGTGCTGTTTTCAACGTGTACGCCCTCTGCCGCACCAAAAAGGCCGTGCTCGGGCGTCATTAACTTAACAATGTTACAGCCTGCCTTTAAAAGCACGCTGTAATTTTGGCGCCACATGCTGTCTACCCCTGTAAAATTTGTTACAAGTGCTACCCTTTTATTTAGTGTAATTTTTGCAATTTCGTGCGTTTTATCAATACCTAAAACAATTTTTTCGGTTTTCATGCTTTGCCTTTCTCATATAAACCATAAACTTAAACGCTATTTTTCAACCATTTCAAGTGCATTGTGTATTCTTCCGTTTGCCGCGTCAAGCATATTTTGTGCCTGACTTGCACCCACATTTAAAAGCAGCATAACAATTGCCTGTTTTGCGCTGTAATCGCACGCTTCAAGCGCATGTATTGCATCTTCTTTACTTTTTTGCGTTGCTTTGCACACAATATTAACACAGCGGTTTACCAGTTTTTCGTTTGTTGCTTTAACGTCTACCATTAAATTGCCGTAAACTTTGCCAATTTTTATCATGCTAGCTGAAGATAGCATATTCAATACCATTTTTTGTGCAGTACCGCTTTTCATTCTTGTAGAGCCCGTTATAATTTCAGGCCCCGCCAAAACAACTATTGCAATGTCTGCATTTTTCTCCATGTCAGAGTTTGCACTGCATGTAAGCGAAACAACGGTTGCACCGCACTTTTTAGCATAATCCATCGCACCTAAAACGTAAGGTGTGCGCCCACTTGCGGCAATGCCTACAAGTACGTCTTTGCTTGAAAAATTAATATTTTGAAGGTCTTGCTTGCCAAATTCGGGGTTATCTTCCGCCGCTTCAACTGCACGAACAAACGCCTTTTCGCCGCCGCCTATAAGCCCTTGCACCATCTCGGGTGAAACGCCGAAAGTTGGCACACATTCAACGGCATCTAAAACGCCAAGGCGCCCCGATGTTCCACACCCTGCATATATAAGCCTTCCGCCAATTTCAAAAGCGGCGCAAATTTCATCTACCGCAAGTGCAATTTTGTCTAGCTGTGTTTGCACTGCAACGGCCACTTTTTTGTCTTCATTATTTATTGTACGCAAAATTTCTATTGTAGAAAACGAATCTATATTAAGTGTATTTTCATTTTGCTGTTCTGTACTTATCTCATTTAAGTTAAGCATATTCCCCTGCTTTCTAATGTTAATTATCTGCAACAAATTAACCTTTGACAGAGCCTACTGTTAGCCCTTTAACAAAGTATTTTTGCAAGAACGGATAAATTACAATAATAGGTAAAGTTGCCACTATAATAACGGCCGATTTTATTGAAATACCAATTGTAGTTCTGTCGGCCGCACCGGCACCGTCGCCCACCATTGCAGTGCCGTTAACAATGTTGCGTAAGAACATCATAACGGGGTATTGGCTACTGTTTAAATAAATTAAGCTGTTGAACCAATCGTTCCAGAAAAACACAGCATAGTAAAGCGCAATTGTTGCAATTGCCGCTGTTGATAGCGGAAGCACAATTCTGCGCAAAATTCCTATGTAATTTAGCCCATCAATAAGTGCCGCCTCTTCTATTTCAGTAGGTATACCCCTGAAAAAGTTAATAAGCAATATTAAATTAAACTGGTTTATTGCAAACGGCAAAAGCATGGCAAACCTTGTTCCCGTAAGGCCCAGGTTTGCTATTATTAAGTAAGTTGGAATTAAGCCACCTGTAAAGTACATTGAAAAAATTACAAGCCTTTTTACTATGCCGTGGCCGTAAAGCACATTTTTTGATAGCGGATATGCAAAGCAAATTGACATAAACATTGCTATTATTGTGCCGCCTATTGTGTAAATAAATGTGTTTCCGTATGCTTCAAAAAAGTTTGGGTATGTAAAAATTTGTATGTATGCTTCAAGTGAAAAACCTACCGGTAAAAGGCCAACCCTGTTTGCCAGTATGTCATTAGCCTCTGATATTGACAGAACTATCATATACCAAAACGGCACAATATAAATCACAAGTGCGCATATCATTATAACATAAACAAGTATGTTAAATGGGGAAAAATCAAGTTTTTTCTTTTTAATCATGTTTTACACTTCTTTCTGTTATTAATAGCTTAGTATATACTCTCGCCCGTAGTTTTTTTACTTATGGCATTTGCACTTGAAACAAGTACCAAGCCCACAAGCCCTGTGAAAAGCCCAATAGCCGTTGCATAAGAGTAGTTTTGGTTTGCAAGGCCCGTTCTATATACTAAAGTATCAATAATATCACTTACGCCGGAGTTGCTGTTTGTGTACATAAGCAAAACTTTTTCAAAGCCAAGTGTTAAAAGCCTGCCGACAGAAAGAATAAGCATAACCATTATTGTTGGCATTATAGATGGAATTGTAACGTAAATTATTTGTTGAATTTTCGTTGCACCGTCAATTTGTGCCGCTTCGAACAAATCTGAATTAATAGAAGTTATTGCCGCTAGGTAAATAATAGCCGTCCAGCCTGTGTACTGCCATGTGTCTGTAAGAATATAAATAGGCCTAAAATATTCGGGCTCGTTCATAAAGTAAATTGGCTCAATACCAAACACGTTTTCTAAAAACATGTTTAAAATGCCTGATGACGGCGATAAAATTTCGCTTAAAATTGCAATAATAACAACGGTAGAAACAAAGCGCGGCATGTAAGAAATTGTTTGCACAACTTTTTTAAACCTCTTTGCTTTTAACTCGTTTAAAAGTATTGCAAATATTATTGGTATTGGGAAGTTTATAACAAGGTTTGATATTGATAAAACAAGCGTGTTTTTAAGTGCCGACCAAAAAGCCGAGTCAGTTAAAAACATTTCAAAATAGCGAAAGCCCACCCACTCGGTGCCAAAAGCGCCCATGCCGGGGCGGTAACGCCTAAATGCAAGCACACTGCCGAAAATTGGCATATACTTAAAAAGCACAAAGTAAATTATAGGCAAAATTGCCAGCAAATAAAGCTGCCAATACTTCCTAAAATTCGCCTTTATTTCTTTTTTTGTAGGCATTGTTTTTTTCTTCTTTGTCTCTGTTTTATCCATGGTGGAAGTCCTCTCTTATAAAATAAAATTATAATCATGGCGCATAAGAAAAATTCATAATCAAAGTGCATAAAAAATGTAGGGGCTACCTTGTGTGATAGCCCGAAACTTAGGGATTTTCCTAACCTTTCGGGCGAACACGTAGGTTCGCCCCTACAATACTTGTGTTCAACTTAATGCGACAGTCTTAATAAAAATTATTTTGCTAAATATTATGTTGCAAAATAGTTATTAAAACCAATTACGCAAGGTTTGCATTGTAAAGCTCTGTGAAGTCTAGTATGCCTTTGTCTGTCATTTCTTGAACATACTCATCCCAATCAGCTTCTACACTTTTTGCGCCTGTGAAGAAGTCATTGTTCCAACGCTCCCATGTATCTGCAAGAGGTGATTGAAGTATGCCTGCCTCTTCAGCTTGCAAGTCGTCAAACAGCGGTGTTGGAGGTAGTGGCATAATAGCCTCGTCCATAGCCGCAACTGCTTCGTTAATAGCTGCATAGTTCTCATCGTATTTTGTCATCTCGCGTGCGTTAATCCAGATAAGTTGTAGGCCGTCAACGCCGCCGCCGTATGTAAGTTGCATTTCTTTGTAAACGCCATTTTCAGAATTTACAAGGTCGTCTGAGTAAACAACTGTGTCGCCGTCCATTGTGTAGCTCTCGCCCTCAACGCCAAGGCACCACATTGTTGCGTTATCTTCAGCAAAGAAAATTTCGTCAACTGCTCTAACAACTTGCTCGAAGTCGTCACGCTCTGATGTAGAAATTGGGAACATAATACCTGTGCCTGTTTTGCTCTTCTCTTGGTGGTGTGCGCCGTATGTGCCCTCTAGTGGTGGGTACATTTGAAGTGAGAAGCCTTCAATTGTGCTTCCAGCTTCAACGCCTCCAATTTGGTCGTAGTAAGCATATGTAGCAATAGAATCGCCTGCTGCAAGTTTTTGTGACCAACGGTCGCCGTCAATTGGCTCTGCCATTTCGGGGTCTACAAGGCCTTCATCAAACCATTTAGCCATCATTGTAATGTAGTTTTTGTACTCATCGCTAATAGCTGCTGCAAAGTACTCTTCGTTCTCATAGTCCCAGCTTAAAACGTTGCTGCCTGAAGCGCCGTTAATACCAATGCTAAGGCCGAAAGACGGCATTGTCATTCTGTAAAGAACGCGAGGGCCTGCAAGAATTGTAAGCGGATAAGAATCCGGGTTTTGTGCTTTGTAAGCAGACAATATCTCATAGAGGTCATCAAAAGTTTTCGGGTCTTCAAAGCCCTCTGCTGCAAGGAAGTCGTCTCTTAAAATAAGGCCGCCGTCATAGAAAGGTACATCGTACATAGCAGGCAAGTAGTAATATTTGCCGTCTTGTAATTTAATCATGTCTATGTCGTCTTGCAAACCGTTCTCTTCAACAAAAGCGTTGAAATTCGGTGTCCAGTCACTGTAATCACTAATAGGCACAAGTGCGCCGTTTAGTGCAAGCGATGCATTCTCGCCTTTTGTGCTTTGGCCAAGAACTACGTCTGTTGTGTTCTCGCCTGTGTTAAGCATTAGGCTAACTCTTGTTGAGTAGTCAGCAATGGGAATAGGCTCAAAATTCATTATAACGTTGTTTTTCTCTTGAATTTCAAGAAGTATGGGCCACTCTTCTGTGAAAGGAAGTGTTGCATTGTCTGAGAATGAGAATGAAATCTCAATAGGCTCTGAAGACTCTGCTGCATCACCCTCTGCTGCCGGTGCATCAGTTGCAGGTGCGTCTGTTGCAGGCTCTGTTGAGCACGCAACAAATGACAGTGCAAAAACTAAAGCCAATGTCAACGCCAAAATTTTAATAACTGTTTTCATCTTTTTTAATCCTCCAATTATACTTTTTTCATCAACACAAAAACACAAAAACCGCGTAAATACAACTGAAAAATACAATTTTGAATATTTATTTCAAAATTATTACAAGTTTTTGAATTTTTGTTTTATGATTTGTTACACTTTAACATTGTTTCATGCTTATGTCAAGAACATAGCGGCTTTTTTAGCAAATTGCACTGTTAGTCGTAACAAATTTGGTGTTTTTTTATAAAGTAGTATATTAAAACTTGTGCAAATAGTAACAATTTTGTAACAATTTGTGCAAATAATTCTTTGGTTTTTGAAAGTTTCACGGTTTAATTTCACAGAATGAACATAAAAATCTATTTTTTTGACACGCTAAAGGGAGGGCACAAAAGCCCTCCCTTTAAGTATAAACATAATTATAACGCTTATTAAACTATAACATGGTAAACGTACGTACAAGGCTCATAATTTTGCATTTTACCTGCGTTCATACCCGCTTTGTCTAGCTGGCCGTTTCCGCTTACACGCTCAAGTCGGCCGTCCATGTTAGGGTCGGTGTACTTGTCAAACCAGTTTTGCATTTTTTGCTTTAGCTGCCAAATTCTTTCTTTGTGTTCAGTGCTGTCTATAAGGTTATTTTCCTCGTCGGGGTCGTTTGTAAGGTCGTAATACTCGTCCTCACCGTATGGGTACCTGTAAACAAGTTTATCAGTTTGTGTTCTAATCATGCGCACAGGGCCGTACTCGTCAAACACAACAATTGCATCGTTTTGCTCGTCTTGCACGTTTTCTTTAAGCACTTTTGCAAAGCTTTTTCCGGGCAGCTCTTCTTTTTGCACATCTTTTGCGCCCAAATAATCGAGAAGTGTTGGCATAAAATCGTAAGCGCTTACCATTTGCTTCACAACTTTTGGCTCTATTGTCTCGGGGTGCCAAATAATCATGGGCACTTTTACAGATGTATCGTACATATTAAACGGGAATGTGCCGTTGCCCTTGCCCCAAATACCGTGGTGGCCTATATTGAAACCGTTATCAGCCGTGAAAATAATAATAGTATTGTCGTAAACGCCGGCCTCTTTAAGCTTTTCAACAATGTCGCCCACACCTCTGTCAACACCTGTTATAGAGGCATAATAACCCTGCCAGCTTGGTTTCGGGTCGTCCACATCTTCGCGCCTTATAGCGTTTGAGGCAGTTGAAAATACCGCCCATTTGTGCAATTCTGTGCGTGGGAAAGTGTTGAATGGGCAATCTTCATACAAGTCCATTAGCTCTTTTGGGTGGTTGCCGTTAAGCCATGGGCTGTGCGGTGCTGTGTAGTTTACGCTTAAATAAAACGGCTTGTCATCTTGTGTAAGTTCATCTAAATATTTAACTGCATTGTCTGTAATAGCATATGTTAAATATTTCTCCTCGTTTTTCGGCACACCGTTTTCTATAACAGGCGCGTTGTAATAATCACTTCCGCCACCTTGGTGTGCGTACCATTTTGTAAAGCCTTTTTGCGGGTTAATACTATCGCCCAAATGCCATTTGCCACTTAATGCGCACGTGTAACCCATGTCTACAAGGTCTTCGGTGTAGCCGCGCATTCCCTTTAAATATTCAATGGCGTCTTCGCCCATATTGCCTTTTCTTATCCAATCGTGCACACCGTGTTGAGACGGCATACGCCCTGTTAAAAGCGTTGCCCTTGCAGGCGAGCAAACAGGTGAAGCACAAAAGAAATTTTCAAACCTTGCGCCCTCATTTGCAAGCTTGTCAAGGTTCGGCGTTATAACTTCATTATTACCGTTGCTTCCAAGTGCCCAAAAGCCTTGGTCGTCAGTTAAAATAAAAACTATATTCGGTTTTGCCTTGTTTTGGTTTGCCATTATTAGCCTCCTAATTATTTAACTTTATAGCCCTTAACTTTTATTTTGTACTTACCTGTATCAACTATTTCTTTTTTGTCTTTGAAAAGCTCGTCCATATCCATTTCTGCGCTTAACAAACATCCGTGCAGCTCATCAAGTGCGCCTGTTGCCAAAAATGCAACAAACTGCGCAGGCACATTAATTGGCATAGCGTCATCGTTTTTTATCTTATCAATAATACCCGGCATAAATTTTAGCGTTTCTGGTTTATTCACAAGCGCCACTGTGCGCTCTGTGCGCACAAGGCCGGGGTTAAACGCAAATATTTTAACAGGCACATTTTCTTTTGTAAGCTCCAGTGCCACACACTCTGTAAACCTAACAAGTGCGGTTTTGCCTGCTGCATATGCGCTGTTATATGTCTCGGGTTTCACAACGCCGCCGCCGCTCATGTTAATTATACGGCCAAAACCCTGTTCTTTCATGCGTTTAATTGCCGCAACTGTTCCGCTGTAACAAGTTTTTACATTTCCGTTTAAATCTGCAAGCCACTCATCAAAACTTAGCTCCCACGTTATGCCCATAGCGTTATTTACGCCAACGCCATTTAGCCATAAATCAATTTTTTTATACTTGCCAAAAACATACCCTGCAAGTTTGTCTACACTCTCTGGGTTTAAAAAGTCACAGTCAAGCGCCTCTGCCACACCGCCATTTTTTTCTATTAGGCTCACTGTATCTTTTAAATTTTCTTTTCTTCTTGCTGCACAAATTACTGTCGCGCCGCATTTTGAAAGCTCCAGCGCAATTTCCCTGCCAATGCCGGACGATGCACCGGCTACGACGCAGACGTTATTATTTAAATCGTATTTTTCATTTTTCATTATTTCTTCCTTTCTGCCTTATGTTGTATTTTATATTTTGCAGAAAACATTTTACACGCTTTTGTAGCACATGTTTATAATGTGGTGGTTTTGTTTAGTACGTGCTATTTTTAGCTTTTCGGGCGGCCACAGGCCGCCCCCTACATTGTGATGTTTACCGTCTTCGTACCAACGGACGGCCACAGGCCGCCCCTACATTGTGTTGTTTAACATCTGCGCTCCAACAGACGGCCACAGGCCGCCCCTACATTGTGTTGTTTACCGTCTTCGTACCAGCGGACGGCCACAGGCCGCCCCTACATTGTGTTGTTTACCGTCTTCGTACCAACGGACGGCCACAGGCCGCCCCTGCACTGTGATGTTACCGTCTTCGTACCAGCGGACGGCCACAGGCCGCCCCTACACTGTGATGTTTACCGTCTTCGTACCAGCGGGACGACCACAGGCCGCCCCTACATTATAATGCGTAATACCATTTATCCGCGGCCAACCGCGAGGATTGCCCTACAATGATGTTTTAAAATATGAAATATAACAATA
>CAYJHA010000002.1:45590-61231 GCA_964369785.1 uncultured Bacteroides sp. | reverse complement strand
GTTCGAATGCTAAACGAAATGGCTAGCTTTCTACACAACATTAACAGCAAAGTAATACTGAATTTCGCCCCTTTGCCCCCAGCTTGCATTTATTCTGTACAAATATACGCCGCTTTCAACAGGCGTTGAAAACACACCCTCTTTTTCTGTTTCAAGCACAGAAAAATCTGTAGAATATTGCCCCGTGGCACGCCAAAGTGCAATTGATGTGGGTGTGCTTGAAAATGTTATTTCAAAATTGCTGCCAATTATAGCGTCAAGCGGAACTATTGGCAAGTCTTCAGGTATAAGTGCAGGTGCCAGTTTGCGCTCAGTTGTTGTGAAAAAGCTCCACTCATAGCCTGCGCGGTGTATGTGCTGCTCTGAAACAGGTGCACCGTTGTGGGTGATAGTTATAATCGGCAAGGCGTTCTCAGGGTTTTGTGTGTCAAGTGCCTCTTTTATAAGCACTGTTAATGCGGCGCTTAGCACAATAAGGACACTTGCAAAAATTAGCTTTTTTATAAATTGACGTCGCATTTTCAAAATTTTGCACCCCTTTTAAGCCTATTATATTAATATATAGTGTAATTATACAATAAATGCATAAAAATGTCTATTTAAAAATGCGCACTAGTATACATTAATACGGGGTGATTTTATGCATAATAAATATAACTTTGACAACAACATTTCAATAAGGCGAATTATAACGCATGATTTAGAGCACATTAAACAGCTTTACACAAAACTAGGCAGGGACTCAGTGTGGCTGGAAAAAAACACACTTGAAAATGTGCTGAAATATGGTGAAATGTGGGCGTGTGTTAAAAACGGAGCTATAATAACATGTGGCGGAATTTGTGAGCCGAATGAAAATTTGCCGCTTACAAACATGCTAATAAACCAAGATATAGCAATTAATACAAAAGCTATACTACTGCCTGTTGCAGGCGATAATAAAGCTTTGCAATATTTGCTAAGCTTTTTAAACTGCCGAATTGCGGGCAAGTTTTGCGGCGATAATTATACGCTTATTTTGCCTGTAAAAACTGGTGCAAATTTCCTTGCCACTTGCTTAAAAAGTGACATGGTGCTTATTGCAATGCGCCCGCTTTTTAACTTGCGTGTTTGCTATGTTTTGTGTTCTAAGGCTCATGTTGAGCTGAACGAGCAAGACAGCCTTGCGGTAAACATTGCCGACAGCCTTGCACTTTCACGATATTTAGAGCATGGATACTGCGCTACAAGTGAAAACAATAAAAACATTACGCTTTCCAAAATAATTAAAAAAGCATAATTTTATGTGTTTTAGTATAAATTTGCGGAAAATGTCAATAACTTTTTGTACAATTACCGCTTGTAAAATTCATTTTAAAGGTGTAACATTAAAGGTAGAGGCTTTTTAGTTAAAAATACAGCGGTGAAAACACTGCCTAATTAATAATAAAGTAATATACAAAATTCTTGCGCACAAAAGTGAGGGTGAAAAATGGAAATTTTTATGGACAAAATAATTCAAGCCGACAAAAAGGCACGAAGAATTATTGACGCAGCACAAAAAGAGCGCGAGCAGATAATTAGTAAAGCGATAGAAGACGCAAACAAGGACGTTGAGCTTAGAAAACATGCACAGCTTAAAAAAATGGCAAGCCAAGATGAAGAAATTAAAAGCGCTGAAATTGCCGAAATGACACGTGCCGACAATGAGTATATAGTTGCAAAGCATAAAATGGACAACGTTTTTAACGACGGTATAGACACGTGGGGCGATGAAATTATTTCAGCGGTGCTAAAATAATTTTTACCTCTAGCTTACTATTTTTTTGCCGACACTTTTTGCAAAGGCGGCTTTGGGGGTAACTCCATTACATGTATCCCAAATAAAATCCAATTTTAAAAGGTGGTGTGTTTGTATTGCTTAAAAACAGCTCGGCGCTTGCAATGGTGCCAAAGGCAAAGCACATGGCGGCGCAGTGCTTAACGGCAGAAGAATATAAAGCGCTTACACGCCGCCGCACAGTGCTTGAAGTTGTGGCTACACTTCAAAATCACCCATATTTTTCCAAAACACTCGGTGGTATATCACAAACAAACCCGCACCGTGAACAAATAGAGCAAGCTTTAAGTAAAGATTTATTTTATAAGTTTGAAAAGCTAATGCGCTACTGTGCAAAAGACGGGCACTTCGGTGCATACTTTATTGTGCGGTGCGAAATTGACGAGATACTGCAAAAATTGCGGCTTATGGGCGTTGGGTTTTCAGAGCAATATATTTTGCAAATGCCGGGCTTTTTGCTTAGCAAAACAAAATTGCCGCTTTTAAAATTAGCCGAGGCGAAAACACATGAAGAAGTGTGCAGTTTGCTTGCCGGCACACCGTATTTTAAAATAATGCAAAGCGTTGTGCCAAAACAGGGCGAAAAGACGGATTATACAAAATATGAACATGCATTCGAAAGCTTTTTCTACGACTACGTGTTTAAAAAAATAGACGAAGATATTAGCGGCAAGGCGGCAAAAGAGACTAAAATATTGTTCAGCTACCGTGCGGAAATTTATAACCTTGATGTTATTTTTAGGGCAAAGGCTTTTTATTCTAAAATTTACAATTACAGCGAACTTACAAATTTGCTTTTGCCGCATTATGGCGTTTTAAAGAAGAAAGAAATTTTAAAACTAGCCGCCGCTAAAGATTTAGACGAATTTTTGCATATTTACGCTTCAAGCAAGGCCGCGAAAATATATGGCGAGAGAAGCGCTGACTTTTTAAACGAAAAGGGCACAAAACCTTTTATTGCACTGCGAAATAAAGCACAGAAAATGCTTCATTTCTCAATAGTTCCCGAAACGGTGCTTGCGGCGCTTTTGTGCTTTGCCGACATTGAGAGAAGCAACATAGTTACTGTTATTGAAGGCGTGCGCTACGGCCTAGAGCCTGAAAAAATAGAAAAGTTTTTAAAAATGTAGCGCTGGCCGCCAAACATAATTTGTTCAAGTTATTTTTGGGCGGCTAGCCACAAAAATGAAATTAAAAAGGAGGTTTTGCCGATGGGTATGGTTAAAATGAAGCATGTGAGCATTTACGGCTCAGGCAGTGACGCAAGGCAAGCTTTAGAGCTGCTTATTCGCCTTGAATGCCTGCACCCCGACAATGCAAACGACATATCGCAGGCAGCCGCTAAAGTTTCAGACAATGCATTTGACCCCGTACTGTCTCAAACAACAGGGCTTTTAAAAGATATTGACGCGTCAACCGACTGCTTGCCATATGAAGGCATGAGCTTTAAACTGGGAGATATTAAAAAGACAGTTGATGTTTTTTCGGAAAGTGTTGCGAAAAGGCGAGGGAGAAAAGCTGAAATTGAGGCCAAGCTGTCAACCTTCGAGCAAACAATAAACCAGCTTCACCATTTAACAAACCTACACACGAATGTTGATGAAATATTTGCGTGCAAATATTTGAAAGTTAGGTTCGGGCGTTTGCCGAAAGACAGCTTTGCAAAGCTTCCTTACTATACAGACAAGCCCTTTACTTTTAACGACTACGACTTCGACGGTGAGTTTTACTGGGGCATGTACCTTGTGCCCGAAAACTATGCTGGCGAAGTGGACGCAATAATGGCATCGCTTTACTTCGAGCGCATGTGGGTGCCCGATTTTGTTCACGGCACACCGCAAGACGCACTTGTAAAGCTTATGGCAGAGCAAGCAGAGCTTGAAGCAGAGCTTAAGAATATCCTCGATATGTCAGACATTGCAAGTGCAGATGACATTGTAAAGCTTAGAAAAATGCTTGCGTGGTTAAGCTATGAATCGCAAATTTTCGAAATGAGAAAGTATGTTGCGCTTTTAGAGCAAAGCTACTATATAAGCGGCTATGTGCCGGAGGACAAGCTTCAAACACTGCAAAACGAGATAACACTAAGCGCTGATTTGAAAATGCTTGTAGACGACGATGATGCGAAAGTTTTTACGATTGTAGAGCCGCCGGTTAAGCTTAAAAACAACAAGTTTAGCCGCCCGTTTGAGTTTTACGTTAAAATGTACGGCCTGCCGTCTTATGGCGACCTTGACCCCACGGCGTTTGTGTCAATAACATACGCAATTTTGTTCGGGGCTATGTTTGGCGATATAGGCCAGGGGCTTGTGCTGGGGCTTATAGGCTACTTTGTTATGTACAAGATGAAGAACATAGAAGTTGGGCGAATACTTGCAAGGTGTAGCTTTTTCAGTATATTTTTCGGCTTTATTTTTGGTAGCCTTTTCGGTTTCGAGCATATAATGGAAGTTTTTTATCACGACGTTTTGGGCATAACTTTTTTACCGTTTTTGCCTATGGAAGCTGCTAATATAAACACTGTTTTAATAGCCAGCATTGCCGCAGGCGTGTTTGTAATAAGCGCCGCCATGCTTACCGGCGTGTACGCAAAAATGCGAAAAAAAGACTATGTTGGAAGTGTGTTTTCTGCAAACGGGCTTGCGGGCTTTGTGTTTTACATTGCGCTTATAGCCGTTGTTGTAAAAATGGCATTAGGAATTAATATACCGTTTGTTGGCAGTATTTTGTTTTATATAATTTGCATAGCGGTGCCATTTTTAATAATGTATTTCAGCGAGCCTTTGTGCGAGGTTTTGCGTGGGCATAAGCCACACGAAAAATTCGGCGAAATGCTGCTAAACGGCTTTTTCGAAATTTTTCACGTGCTGTTGAGCTTTGCCTCAAACTCTATGAGTTTCTTGCGTGTGGGTGGCTTTATACTGGTGCACGCCGGAATGATGAGCGTTGTGCACACACTTGCGGCACTTACAACTAACGTAATTTTGCAAGTAGTTATATACATTTTGGGCAACATATTTGTTATAGCAATTGAAGGGCTCTTTGTTGCAATACAAGTTTTGCGCCTTGAATTTTTCGAGATATTTTCGCGCTTTTTCGACGCAAACGGCAAGCCGTTTGAGCCGCTTAAAATTAGATAGTTTGGGCACTATTTGCGTAATGACAAAAGTGGCGCAGTAGCCGCCCTAGTAGAAAAATAATTAACTGCAAAAAGCAGAATGGAGATTTTAAATTATGAACAACAAGAAAAAAATTATGAGACTAGTTTCAATTTTCGCACTTACAATTACTTTGCTGTGTGCATTGTCGCTTGTTAGCTTTGCCGCAGAGGCTACTGCAACAGAGGACCTTGCAGTGGCAGAGCACGCAGCAGCTGAAGAGGCAAGTGCTGCGTCAAATGCAGCAGGCCTTGGCTACATTGCAGCGGCGCTTAGCGTTGGCATTGCAGGCGTGGGCAGCGGCATTGCCGTTGCGGCGGCGGCACCGGCGGCAATTGGCGCTTTAACGGAAGATGAGAAAACTTTCGGTAAATCAATAGTTTTCGTTGCACTTAGTGAAGGTATGGCACTTTACGGTATGCTTATTTCTATCTTGATACTGTCGAACTTATAAAATATTTTAAAGTTTACACTGTTGTAATTTACGTATTTTTTAAATTCGAGCCGGCACAAAAGCATTTTAAAGTAGGTGTATTTAAAAGGTGAAATATTATCTTATAAGCGACAATGTGGACACGCTTGCAGGTATGCAACTTGTGGGTGTAAGCGGCGTTGTTGTGCACGAGGCAGATGAGGTGAAAGACGCACTTGAACAGGCGTTTACACAGCCGGACATAGGCCTTATATTAATAACAGAGAAACTTGTTAACATGTGCAGAGAAGCAGTGTTTGATTATAAGCTAAAGTATAAAACGCCGCTTATTGTTGAAATGCCCGACAGGCACAGCAACCAAAACCCCGGCGACAGTATTAAAAGGTATATATCCGAAGTGGTGGGTATAAAGATTTGAGGTGTTAAGCATTGAACACAGAAGAAAAAACAGTGAGCGTACAAAGCCCCGAGGACTTTGAAGACATTGTTACAAGTGGCAGTGGCTTTGAGGGTGCCGTTATAACGGCGGCAACAGAGCAAGCGCAAACTATTATAGAAGCCGCAAAGGCAGACGGCAAGAAAAAATATGAAGACATACTTTTTGCGGAAAATAAAGACGTTGTTGCGGCGCATAAAACAGAAATTGAAGCCGCACTGCGCAGAAAAGTTGCAGGCGCAAAGCAAGACAACATGAAAAAGCTGTTAGTATACCGCAAACAGCTTGTGAACGGACTTTTTGCACAGTGCAAAGAGGCACTGCAACAGTTTACATCAAAAGAAAAAGAGTATGTGACATTTGTTTTAAAAAGCATAGAGCCGCACACGTGCAAAGTTGGCGAGGAATGTGTAATTTTGCACAAGCAAGGCGATGAAAAACTGGCAGAAAACATAAAAAAGATAATTCCGAATGCAAACTGCGAAGTAGATAAAACTATAAAAATTGGCGGCGTAAAGCTTAAATGCAAACGCGTGCTTTACGACGAGACTATTGACAGGCGCCTTCAGAGCGAGCGCAAAAACTTTTTACAACACTGCCAATTGCATATAAGCGCTGTGGAAACGGAGCCAATTAATGAATAAAAATAACATAATAAACTCAATAAACGGGCCCGTAATTACTGTGGCGAACACGCTGGACTTTGCCATGCTTGAAATGGTGCTGGTGGGTGAGGCAGGGCTTATAGGCGAAGTTATACGTGTTAGTGAAAAACTTACTACAATACAAGTTTACGAGAACACAACAGGGCTTTGTGTGGGCGAAAAAGTTGTGGGTAGCGGTGCGCCGCTAAGTGCAACTCTCGGCCCCGGCATTATGACAAATATATACGACGGGGTGGAGCGACCACTTGGCGTTATAGCAGAGCGTGAGGGCGCGTTTATATCGACAGGTGTGCGTGCCGACAGCCTTGACAAGGAGAAACTGTGGGACGTGAGCGTGCTTTGCAAAAAGGGCGATGTGCTAAAAGGCGGAGACATTATTGCAACATGCCCCGAGACAAGCATTATTACCCACAAAAGCATGGTGCCGCCGGAGCTTGGCGGCGTTGTTACGTGGGTTGCCGAAAACGGAAACTACAATGTGACACAGCCCATTGTGAAAATAAAAAATGATATTGGCGATGAGCACGAAATTTGCCTTGCGCAAAAATGGCCCATAAGAACACCGCGCCCTGTAAAAGACCGCACACCGATAGGAATACCGCTTATTACAGGGCAAAGGGTTATAGATTCGCTTTTCCCAATAGCAAAAGGCGGCGCCGCTGCAATACCGGGCGGCTTTGGCACGGGCAAAACAATGACACAGCACCAGCTTGCAAAATGGTGCGATGCTGACATTATTGTGTATGTTGGCTGTGGCGAGCGCGGAAACGAAATGACAGACGTTTTAGAAGAGTTTAGAAAACTTGAAGACCCGAAAAACGGCAAAATGATGATGGAACGCACTGTCTTAATTGCGAACACCAGCAACATGCCTGTTGCCGCACGTGAGGCAAGCGTGTACACAGGCGTTACACTTGCAGAATATTACCGCGACATGGGCTACGATGTTGCAATGATGGCAGACTCGACATCACGCTGGGCAGAGGCACTGCGTGAGATAAGCGGCCGCCTTGAAGAAATGCCGGCAGAAGAGGGCTTCCCCGCATATTTGCCAAGCAGGCTTTCCGCTTTTTACGAGCGTGCAGGCTGTGTGCAAACTTTAGGTGGCCACAGCGGCAGTGTGTCGCTTATAGGTGCTGTTTCGCCGCAGGGCAGTGATTTTTCAGAGCCTGTAACACAAAATACAAAGCGTTTTGTTCGCTGTTTTTTGGCACTTGACAAAGCACTTGCATACGCACGCCACTACCCGGCTATTAACTGGACAAACAGTTACAGCGAGTATTATGAAGATTTAGACCCATACTATATAGAAAATATAGGTGAAGATTTTGTAGAGCTGCGCAAAAGAATTCTTAGCTTATTAAGTGAAGAAAACAAGCTTATGGAGATTGTAAAGCTAATAGGCAGCGATGTTTTGCCCGATGCACAAAAAATAGTAATAGAAACGGCGCAAGTTATACGCACAGGCTTTTTGCAACAAAACGCGTTTGTTGAAAACGACACTTATGTGCCGCTTGCAAAACAGCGCTGGATGATGGAAGCTATAATGCATATGTACGATAAGGCGCTAGAGCTTGCCGCAAAGGGCATTCCTGTTAGTGCTATGAGCGAAAAAGGGCTGTTTTCTAAAATTATAAAAGTAAAATATGAAATTCCAAACGATAAGCCCGAGATGTTTGGCGATTACATGCGAGAAATGGATGAAATTTGCAGTGAATTAAACAGCGCTAATGCTGTTTAAACAGTGTAAATTAAAAAAGGAGATAAGAGGCGTTTATGGCACTTGAATATTTAGGTTTATCGAGCATAAACGGCCCACTTGTTGCTGTTGAGGGCGTTGAAAACGTAAGCTTTGAAGAGATGGTAGAGCTTAAAACAGAAAAAGGCACAAGAATTGGGCGTGTTGTGGCACTTGACGGCGACAAAGCGGTTATACAAGTTTTTATGGGCACAAGCGGCCTTGCGCTGGACAAAACAAGCGTGCATTTTACAGGGCGCCCAATGCAGCTGCCTGTGGGCGCTGAGATTGTGGGCAGAATTTTTAACGGCGCAGGTAGCCCCATTGATGGGCTGGGCGACGTGTACCCCGAGAGATATGACGATATAAACGGCGCGGCAATTAACCCCGTAAGCCGCAACTATCCGCGAAACTATATTAGAACGGGCATATCGTCAATAGATACATTGATAACACTTATCAGAGGGCAAAAACTGCCAATATTTTCGGGCAGTGGCATGAGCCATAACAAGCTAGCGGCACAAATTGTGCGCCAAGCTAAAATAAGCGAACAGGCACAAACAAATGGCAGTTCAAATTTTGCCGTTGTTTTCTGCGCAATGGGCGTTACAAAAGACGTTGCGGAATATTTCCGCTCTAGCTTTGAAAAAAGCGGCGCACTTTCACGCGTTACAATGTTTTTGAATTTGTCAAGCGACCCTATTGTAGAGCGTATTTTAACGCCGCGCTGTGCACTTACAGCGGCAGAGTACCTTGCGTATGAGCTAGGTATGCACATACTTGTTGTTATGACAGACATGACAAGCTACGCTGAGGCACTGCGAGAATTCTCATCAAGCAAGGGTGAAATACCGGGAAGAAAAGGCTACCCCGGGTATTTATATTCTGACCTTGCAAGCCTTTATGAGCGTGCAGGCGTAATAAAAGGCCGCAGTGGCAGTGTTACGCAAATACCTATTCTTACAATGCCAAACGACGACATAACGCACCCTATACCCGACTTGACAGGCTACATCACAGAGGGGCAAATTGTTCTTGACAGGTACCTTGACCAACAAAACACATACCCACCTATAAACGTTTTACCAAGCCTTTCACGCCTTATGAAAGACGGCATAGGCGAGGGCTACACAAGAAAAGACCACGCGGCCGTTTCAAACCAGCTGTTTTCAAGCTATGCAAAAGTTAGCGATGCAAGGGGCCTTGCAAGCGTTATAGGCGAAGAGGAACTGGGCTCAATTGATAAACTTTACCTAGACTTTGGAAATAAGTTCGAGAGCGAATTTTTAGGCCAAGGCGCAGACGTTGAGCGCACAATTGAAGAGAGCCTTGATTTAGGCTGGCGCCTTTTATCTATTTTGCCAAGAGAAGAACTGGAGCGCCTTGAGAAAAATGTGCTTGATGAACACTACGGCAAACATTGATGCAAAAAAGGGGGTGACGGTATATGTCACAGCGAATGTTCCCTACAAAGGGCAATTTAATTGCCTGCAAGAAAAATTTAGCGCTTGCTAAACTGGGCTTTGATTTAATTGACAAAAAACGCAACGTTTTAATGCGCGAAATGATGCGCCTTATAGATGAGGCAACACAGGCGCAAAAAGAGGTGGGCGACACATTTACACGTGCGTATGCCGCACTGCAAAACGCAAACATAACGCTGGGAATTCAGCGCTCTCTTGAGAGCCACATGGAGGAAGAAGCAGGCTTTACAATGACGTGCCGCAGTGTAATGGGTGTAGATTTGCCGCAAACAAACCTAAATAAAACGCCGCTAAAGCCATATTACGGCTTTGGCGGCACAAACATGCAGCTTGATTATGCATATGCTTCTTTTGATAAAGTAAAAGAGCTGTGCGCACAGCTTGCCGGCGTTGAGAACAGCGTTTACCGCCTGGCAATGGCGGTGAAAAAAGCACAGCGCCGTGCTAATATGCTAGAGAATGTAGTAATACCGCGCCTTACAGAGAATATTGCGTATATTTCGGCAACACTTGAAGAGCACGAGAGGGAAGAATTCTCTCGCCTTAAAGTTATAAAAAGCCAAAAGGGCGAAAATTAAACAAACCGAAAGAGGGAAATTATTTGACAGTTATATGGGACTGGAATGGCACACTTTTAAACGATGTAAACCTTAGCTGTGAGCTGTTAAACAGGCTTTTAAAAAATAACGGCTACAAAGAATATGGCGGCATAAACGAGTATAAAAAAGTGTTCGGCTTCCCCATAAAAACGTATTATCAGAACGCAGGCTTCAATTTTGAAACACATTCTTTTGAAGATTTAGCACAGCAATATATGGATATGTTTAAGCAAGATCACTTAAGCTGTGAACTTCATGAGAATTCTCAAAACGTTCTCAGTGCGTTGCAAAAAAAGAGCGTTCGGCAAGTAATACTTTCGGCGTCACCAGTTGATATGCTGTTAATGCAAACAGAGCACTGGAATGTGAAACAATATTTCGATAAAATTTTAGGCCTTTCGGATATTTATGCAAAAGGCAAAGTTGACATTGCAAAACAATGGCTTGTAAGCGAAAAGCCAAACCTTGAAAATGCAATAATGGTGGGCGACACAGTGCACGACGCAGAAGTTGCAAAAACTTTGGGCGTAAAATGCGTGCTTTTCAGTGGCGGCCACCAAAATTATGAGAGGCTAAATAAAACAGGCGCGGCTATAATTGACGATTTAAAGCAAGTGCTAGACTTTATACCGTAACTTTATACCCATACTATTATTGGTTTAATTTTTCACGCAGCTGTTTTTTTACGGCTTCAAGCTCGCTGTTTGTAAGCAGCGGTATTAGTGCGTTTATTTCTTCAATAGGCTTATCCCACCATTTAAATTGAAGCATTAGTGATATTAATTCATCATCAAAGCGTTTGCGTGTAAGTTTTGCAGGGTTTCCCACAACAATTGAGTACGGCAAAACATCGCTTGCCACAACACTGTTAGCGCCAATAATAGCCCCATCGCCAACGGTTACACCTGCCATAATTGTTGCGTTTTGGCCTATCCAAACATCGTTTCCAATAACAGTGTCGCCTTTAAAAGGCATTTCACAAAGCGGCGGAACATCTTGCTGCCAGCCCTCTAAAATATAAAAAGGGAAGGTGGAAACGGCATTCATTTGGTGGTTTGCGCCGTTCATAATAAAAGTTACACCACTTGCTATTTGGCAAAACTTGCCTATAATAAGCTTGTCGCCATAAAAATCGTAGTGGTGTGTCACGTGCTTTTCAAAATCCTTGTCTGAAAAATACGTAAAATCGCCCACAATGATGTTTGGTTTTGTAATTGTGGGCTTCACATATGTTACTGTATCAAACCCCTTAACAGGGAAAATGTTGTTCGGGTTCGGGCTTTTGCCATCACGCATACAATCACCTTTCTCTTGTATTTTTTATTATATTGCGCACAGCAATGAACATGAAATGTAGGGGGCGCATTAACGAATTTATTCGTCAAAATAAACAAGTTATTGTAGGGACAGGGCTTGCCCTTGTCCGTTTGTGGTGCGACGATTAATGCTTTTCGGACAACCGCAAGGGTTGTCCCTACAAACGTTTTAATATGTTTACTGTTTTGTGGCATTAACTTTAAGAATTAGCTGTTCAACGTTTTAATTTTTTCATCAAGGAATAAGTAATCATCGTTTAAGCGTGGCTTGTCATAATTCTCTCGTGTTTGTTCAAGCAATTCTTTTGCCGCAGGCAAATCGTTTTTATAAATAAGCATAAAAATTTTAAGCACATTAATGTTGCCACCGTATGTTTTTGTTTTGCAAAGTATGTCAAATTGCTTTTTGCTATTTTCAAAAACGTCGGCGGCTTTTTCGTTTTCGCCCAAATAAAAGTAAACAGCACATAAATTAAGCGCGTGAACATCTTTAACTAAACCGCGCAATGTCTCGCTTTTTAGCTCTTCCAATATGTTTTTTGCCGTTTCAAACTGCTTTAAATCGCAATAACCTGCCGTTGAATTAAGCTTGTACAAATTTATTAAGTACTTGCTTTTAAGTGTAGGCAAAGCGGCGTTTACCTGCTGTAAAAACTCCTCTGCTTCTCCGCTTTCAAGAATGCTTTGAAGCTCGTTCATTTTTTTTATGTGCTTTCTAAAATAAACATGGTTTATTGCAACGGCGCCTAAAATAATTAACGGCGCGGCTACCCAATAAAAGCGCATAAATGTCTCATCGTCTATATTTAAAAGGCGCTGAATTATAACAGCCAATATGCCCAGCGCAACACCTAAAGCTAGAACTTTAAAAATTCGTTTCATTGCTACCTCTTTATTAGCTTATGCTAATTGTACATCAAATTCATGTAACCGTAAAATTTTGCCGGCATATCTTCGCCTTTGCTGTTGTAAAATTTTACACATGCAAACGGCTTGTTTTTTTCTTTTGTAAAAAAAGTTGAAAATTTTGCCTTGCTAACACCGTAGTGGCGGCAAAGGTTGTTCAAAAAAGCTTCAATTATTTCGCTACTGTTTGCGCCTAGAGCGAATATTTCGTGCACAAAAATGCTTTCTTCACTGCTGTAAACAGAGGCGTATGCGCAAACTTTTTCATCGCTATCACGCATTATTTTAAAGCCGTAGCCCGTTTCGCAAGAAAGCTTAAGTTGGCTTTTCCAGTACTCTTCTGTGCGCTTAACAAAATTAGTGCCGCTTAAATTTTTCTCATAAACACAGTTTATCTCGCTTATGTCATCATATGCTGCGCTCTCGAACCCGATATGCGACAAATTATTTTGCAATTTTGCTTTATTTGTGGCGTCGGCCTTAGTGCTTTGGC
Organism: uncultured Bacteroides sp.; assembly: GCA_964369785.1. Lineage (GTDB taxonomy): Bacteria > Bacillota > Clostridia > Oscillospirales > Ruminococcaceae > Ruthenibacterium. The sequence goes on along the minus strand of CAYJHA010000002.1, from coordinate 48,184 downwards.
CTTTATTGCCTCTTAACAAACTGCTTACTATACTATCACCCACAGCAAATTCTTCGCAGGTTAAGTAAAACAGGCTTTCGTAACCATACTTTTTGTAAAAATCAAACAGCCACTGTTCTTGCGGAATAAGAACCGAAAGCTTCTTGCCACACTTTTTGTCAAGCTCAAAGCTCTTTTCAAGCAAACGTGCCATTTGCCCTTTTCGCCTGTAATTTTCATGCGTTGCGGCGCCGTAAATATATGTAGCGGCGCACAGTTTATCACCGTAAACAATTTGTGTATCGTGCATTTGAAGCATAGATGTAACGTTGTCGCCGTCTTTAAAAATGAGTGTTTGTGATGATTTGAAAACATTTTTAAAATACCATGTGTTGAACTCATCATCGGGAAAGCAGTGGTTAAACAATTGTTCAACTTGTTGTGCTTCCTCGTGCGTGTTGCAAATTTTTATCATATTAATACACTCACTTTATTTATTGTTTACAAAAAGTATTAACATAAAATTATATTACTTTTTGTAAATTCACTAATCAATCGATTATTGCGAACGAAATTTCAGCTTGTGTGGCAATTTTGCCGTTTACAGTTGCCTTTCCCATGCCGAAACCAACAGCGCCGCGGCTTTTTGTAACTACACACTCAAGCGTAATAATATCTCCGGGGGTTATTTGCTGTTTAAAACGCGCGTTTTTTATGCCGCCAAACAGCACTTTTTTGCCCTTGTTTTCGTCCATTGAAAGCATTATAATAGCGCCTACTTGCGCAAGCGCTTCAATAACTAAAACACCGGGCATTACGGGGTAGCCGGGGAAGTGCCCCTGATAAAAGCTCTCGTTCACTGTTGTGGCTTTTATGCCAACAGCCCTCTCGCCGGGCACAAGTTCTGTTATTTTGTCAACAAGCAGAAAGGGGTAACGGTGCGGTATAATTTCCTGAATTTGCGTTGTGTTCAATTCCATTTTCTTGCTTTTCCTTTCGGAAAACACAAACAAAAAAGCTTGCATTTCCTCTTGTTTTTTGCATATATATGTCGAATTTTTGCTATTAGTTAATTATATCAATAGCAAAAATCTTTGTCAATATTTGAAATTTGAATAAATTGTTAAATAATGCTATAATGAAAAACAAATAATTAAGCGGGGTTTTGTATGGCGCAAGAAGCACAACAATTAAAAATTACATTTAGGCGAATGACGAAACAAGACATTTCAACCGTGTGCGAGTTTGACAGCGGCACAAAGGATTTTGGAAGTTCTGCCGCAATTTTAACTGCGCTTGCAAGCAACGATGCGCACAGCTTTGTTGCAGTGCAAAATGGCGCTGTTATTGCATATTGCGCTTACACACAAACACTGAACATAGCAAACCTTGACGCAATTTGTGTTAGCAAAAACCACAGGCGTTGCGGCGTGGCAAAAATGTTAATGGCATACACAATAGAAGAGCTTTTGAAAAATGGCGCTCTAACGTTTTGGCTTGAAGTGCGAAGCGAGAATAGAGGCGCAATAAAGCTGTATGAGAGCATGAACTTCACACAAAACGGTATGCGCAAAAACTACTACAAAAACCCAAACGACGATGCCGTTTTAATGGAACTAAATATCTAACACTTTTGTAATAGACAAGCGAGGGATAATTTTGAACATACTTGCCATAGAGACAAGCTGTGATGACACTTGTGCCGCCGTAGTGAAAGACGGGCGCAATGTTTTGTCGAACTGCATAAAAACAAGTGCCGAAGAGCAAAACAAATTTGGCGGCATTGTGCCTGAAATTGCAAGCCGCCGCCACATTGAATATATATCTGACGTTACAAACGAGGCACTGCAAAAAGCACAGCTTACACTTAGTGATATTGACGCCGTAGCCGTTACGTTTGCGCCGGGGCTTATAGGCGCCGTTTTGGTGGGCGTAAATTTTGCGAAAAGCCTTGCGTATTCAATAAATAAGCCGCTAATTCCCGTGCATCATTTGCGTGGGCACATAGCGTCTTTGTACTTAACGCACGAAAAGCTTGCGCCCCCTATGCTTTGCCTTGTTGCAAGCGGTGGGCACAGCCATATTGTTATGGCTAATGACTATACAAATTTCACTGTGCTTGGCCGCACGCTGGACGACGCCGCAGGCGAAGCCTTTGATAAAGTTGCACGCGTGTTGGGGCTTGGCTACCCCGGTGGGCCGCATGTGAGCAAAGCGGCAAAAAACGGCAACCCAAACGCATACGCACTGCCTGTGCCAAATGCAAGCGGAAAATATAATGTTAGCTTTTCAGGCCTTAAAACCGCCGTTTTGAACACAGTTAACAAGCTTACAATGAAAGGCGAAAGCGTTGATGTAAATGACATGTGCGCCAGCTTTCAGCACAGAATAGCAGGTATACTTGCAGAAAAGTTATTGCTTTGTGCGCAAGATTACAGCGCAAAAAACATTTGCCTTGCCGGCGGCGTTGCCGCAAATGAAGAGCTGAGAAGTATGTTGTTACATGCAACTAAAAACAGCGAGAAAAAGCTGTTTTTGCCGCATATGCACTTGTGCACAGACAACGCCGCAATGGTTGGCTCGCAAGCATTTTATGAGTTTTTGGCAAACGAAAG
>CAYJHA010000002.1:31525-45490 GCA_964369785.1 uncultured Bacteroides sp. | reverse complement strand
ACAACGCCGCAATGGTTGGCTCGCAAGCATTTTATGAGTTTTTGGCAAACGAAAGCACAAGCAACCACACGCCAAACCTAAACCTTAACGGCTATGCAACGCTTGAAATTGATTATGACACAAATATCTAATCATCAAATAAAACAGTGGAAATATACCTCTCACCTGTGTCGGGAAGCACCGTTACAATAACTTTGCCCTTGTTTTCACTGCGCAAAGCAAGCTCTTTTGCTGCCCACAGCGCCGCGCCCGACGATATACCCACAAGCAAACCCTCTTGCACTGCGGCGGCCTTTGCGCTTGAAACCGCATTTTCGTCGCTTACGCAAATAACTTCGTCGATTAAGTCAGTGTCGAGAATTTTGGGCACAAAATTTGCGCCAATACCTTGTATGCCGTGTGCACCGGCTTTGCCGCCGCTTAAAAGCGGAGATTTTGCAGGCTCTATTGCTACAATTTTTATGTCTTTGTTTTTTTCTTTAAGGTATTTGCCCACGCCCGTAAGTGTGCCGCCTGTGCCCACACAAACGGCTAAAATGTCTATTTTGCCGTCGGTGTCTGCCCAAATTTCAGGGCCTGTTGTTAAATAATGTGCTTCGGCGTTGTATTTGTTTTCAAACTGCATTGGCATGTAGCTGTTTTTTGTCTCTTTAAGCAATTCTTGCGCTTTTTCAATTGCGCCTGCCATGCCTTTTGCGCCCTCTGTTAAAACAAGGCTTGCACCGTATGCTTTTAGTAGCTTTTGGCGCTCTATGCTCATTGTAGCAGGCATTGTCAAAATTAGTTTTATGCCCATAAAGGCGCAAATTGCGGCAAGGCCTATTCCTGTGTTGCCGCTTGTTGGTTCAATTATTGTGGTGTTTTTGTCAATTTCACCTGTTTTAAGCGCTTTTTCAAGCATGTGTTTTGCGGCCCTGTCTTTTATACTTCCACCGGGGTTTCCGCGCTCTATTTTTGCTAAAATTGTTCCTTGTGCCGATATTAATTCTTCAGTTTTAGCTAAATGTACAAGTGGCGTAGAGCCAATCGTCTCAGTAATGTTACGGTAAATTTTCATATTATTGCCTCTTTTTTATTTACTTTATCATGTGTTTAATGATATAATATTATATCATACTTTACAGCTATTTTAAATAGTTGTAAATTTTGGAAGGGAATTTGTTGTATTTATGGATAGCACAGTGTTAACTATTTTAGTGGTTATTTTATTCATTGCATTTGCGGCGGCAGCTTTTGCGGCAGTTAACTTTTATGGTAAAAACAAAAAGTTAAACAGTGTAATAGCAAACCTTAACAAAGACAGTGTTACAGGGCTTAACACGCGTGAAAGCTTTTGCGAAGAAGTTGAAGCGGTTTTAAAAACGGCAAAGCCCGGCGAATATATGCTAATTTCATTGGATATAGACTCGTTTAAAATAATTAATGAAATTTACGGCTATGAAGTGGGAACAACTGTACTTAAAAAAATAGCAAATATGCTTCAACAAGCGTACACAGAGCAGAGCATTTTATGCAGAGATAAAGACGATGTTTTTTTGATTTTTAAGCCATATACATCGTCGCACCGAAAACTTTGCGACAAGGAAATGTGTGATGATTGCATTTCGAAAGCTGTCAAAGAAGTTTTGGGCGAAGATTACGGCATTTATTTTAGCCGTGGCAGTTATAAAATTGATAATACAAAAGAAGCAGTTAACTTAATGATAGATTTAAGCAACCGAGCACGTATGGAGGGCAAAAAAACACATGAAACCACGTATTTTGTTTTTACAGAGCAAATGCGAAAAGAGCGCGAGACAAACAAAACAATTGTGTTCAATATGGAAAATGCACTTAAAAATAATGAGTTTATTGTTTTATACCAACCGAAAATAGAACTTAAACACAACACAATTGCAGGTGCGGAAGCTTTTGTGCGCTGGGTAACAAGCACAAATGAAATTTTGACACCGGGGCAGTTTGTTAAAATATTTGAAGAAAACAGCTTTATAAATGAACTTGATTTGCATGTGTTTGAAAAAGTGTGTAAGTTTATAAGCAATAATTCGAAAAAATATGATATACCGAGAATAGCTGTTAATTTGTCGAGCGTAACTTTGCTTACACATAAAAATATTATAACAGAACTTTGCGAGATATTGACAAATTACTCGCTTAAAAAAGATGCAATATGCCTTGAGATAACAGAAAAATTTTTTGCTAAAGATTTTAAAATGGTAATGAAAATAATAAGCGATTTGCGCAAAGAAGGCTTTCAAATTGCATTGGACGATTTTGGCTCGGGCGAGCTTTCTTTAGACAGGCTGCGCGACATAAAAGTGGACACAATTAAGCTTGATAAACAACTGCTTAGCTACCATTTGGACGAGCCAAGGGGCGCTATTGTTGTGGGCAACTTAATTAAAATGGCTAAAAATTTGATGATGGAAGTTGTGGCCGAGGGCGTAGAAGAAGAATTTCATTTTGATTTGCTGAAACTGTTAAATTGTGACATGGCACAAGGCTTTTTGTTTGAAGAGCCGCTTGGCGAAGACAGCTTTTTGCAAATTATTAAAGACAAAAAGAATTACAGCACAAAACCTAAAAAAGACACCGACGAAAATATTTAAGTGTCATAATTTCACAAAAAAATGCATATAACAGTTTGTACACTGTACAATGCAGTTGAAAAAGTGTATAATATAATATATTAATTATGAAAAAGGGGCGATTAACTTGGTTCAGCTTTACACAACAATTGGCAAAGTGAGCATGACAAGTGATTATTTTTCGGGCATTGTAAGCATAGCGGCGCAAAGTTGCTATGGCGTTTGCGGTATGGTAACAAGTAGCACAACCGAAAATATTCGCAGCTTAATTTTTGGCACTTATAGCCCTGAAAAAGGCGTTAAAGTGTCGGTTGAAAACGGTATGCTTTGCATAGAGCTTCACATAAAAGTTACGTACGGGCTAAATATTTCGGCAATTGTGAAGAGTATTACGCATAAGGTTAAGTATGTTGTTGAGGACGCAACGTCGCTTAAAGTTAAGCGCGTTAATGTGTTTGTTGACGACATAGTATGATTATTACAAAGTAAGCGACATGTCGCTTGTGTTTGTGTGCGCTTTTAATAGTGGCAACGCAAATTTTTCACATGCATGGGTATGCAATTTTTTTTGAGGTGACTGAAATTATGATAACAGGCAAGATTTTAAGAGATAGTATTATATCGGGTGCAAATAAACTTTCTAACTACAAAGTAAGCGTAGATGAGCTTAACGTTTTTCCGGTGCCGGACGGTGACACAGGCGCAAACATGAGCATGACAATAGGCGCGGCACACGAAGAGCTGTCTGTACTAAGTGACGATTGCACAGTTGAAAAAGCGGCAAGCGTTGCGGCAAGCGCAATGCTTCGCGGTGCAAGGGGAAACAGCGGCGTTATAACAAGCCTTCTATTTAGGGGCTTTTCTAAGGCGATGAAAGACAAGAAAAATGCCGAGGCGATAGACTTGGCAAATGCACTTGACGCAGGTGTTAAAGCGGCATATAAAGCTGTTATGAAACCGACAGAGGGCACAATGCTTACAGTTGCGCGTGTTGCAAGCGAAAAAGCACTTGAGAGCGGCGAAAAAGATGTTGTTAAATTATGGAGCCTCGTGTGCACCGAAGCACAAAAAGCACTTGATTACACACCCGAGCAACTACCTGTTTTGAAAAAAGCCGGCGTAGTTGACGCAGGTGGCCAAGGCTTGCTATACGTTTTTGAGGGGATGCTAAGCGTTATTTCCGGTGGTGATATTGTGAAAGTTGAAGCGCAAGATACACGCACATCAAAGCTTTCCAGTAATGCGGCCGGCAAAGGTGTTTTTGCCGATGAATTAATGCATGTTGAAGATATTGTAAACGGATACTGCACACAGTTCCTTGTAAATAAAAACGAAAGCGCAAACAGTGAAAAATTGCGTGCGTTTTTAGAGAGCAGTGGCGACAGCGTTGTTGTTATAGAAGACGACGATTTTATGAACTGCCACGTTCACACGGCAGACCCGGGCAAAATTTTAAGCAAAGCAATTGACCACGGATATTTGACAAGTATTAAAATAGAAAATATGCACGAGCAATTTTTGCAACGCCAAAAAGAGGCAGGCGGGCTTAAAAAGCAAGTGGAAGCAGAGAAAAGCGAAAACGCAGGCGAATTTGTTTATGCCGCTGTTGATTCATCTAACGAGTACGGCTTTGTGACTGTTTCAGCAGGTGAGGGAATAAGCGCTGTATTTAAAGACCTTGGCGCAAACGCAATAGTGCAAGGCGGACAAACAATGAACCCCGCAACAAAAGACATAGTTGAAGCTGTGCAAAGTGTACCGGCGAAAACTGTTTTTGTGCTACCAAACAATAAAAATATTATTTTGGCGGCAGAGCAAGCTAAGAAAATTGCAGACAGAAACGTTGTTGTGTTACCTACACGCACAATACCGCAGGGCGTAACGGCAATGCTGTCTTTCGACCCGGACTCAAGTGAAAAAGATAACAGCATAAACATGATGAATGCCGCTGAGGGTGTTTCAACAGGGCTTATAACGTTTGCCGCACGTGACAGTGATTTTGACGGCAAGAAAATTAAAAAAGGCGAAATTTTAGCGCTGGAAAACGGCAAACTTTCAGCTGTGGGCACAGATATTGAGAAAACTACATACCGCCTTGCAAGAAGCCTTTGCAAAAAAGATACAAACTTTATAACAATTTTTGCAGGCTGTGATGTTACAAGTGAAGATGCAGAAAAAGTGACAGAACTTATTAAGTCGAAATGCCCTTCGCACATAGAAGTTTCGTGCATTGATGGTGGACAGCCGGTTTACTATTACATGATAAGTGTTGAATAAGCGTGAAATTTAAATTTACTGATACGTAATTTTATTGTGGTTATGAAATAATGTAAAAAAACATTGCAGTGTTTTTTTACATTATTTTTTTGCACAAGCAAATAAAATTATGCAGTTTTCACGAAAAAGTGTTTGCTGTGCAAAAACACTTGTATTTCCTGTGAATACATGTTAAAATAATAAAGCAGTTGATTTTAAAGTTTTCAAATAACTGTATAATAAATAATCGTATGATAAAAAAGGGAACGTGGCACTATGGGAAAACGATTTTTACTTATTGACGTTGATGTTCTGCCTGAAATATTTATAAAAGTAATAAAGGCGAAAGAACTTTTAGCTGCGGGAAAAGCAAAAAGCGTGTCTGAAGCGGCGAAAATGCTGGATATATCACGAAGTGCTTTTTATAAGTATAAAGACTGTATTTTCGATGTTGAAAACACGGGAAGTGTTCACACTGTAAGTGCTGTGTTGAAAGACGAAACGGGTGCGTTGCAATCGCTTCTTGCACTAATTTCAGCGGCAGGGGCATCTATTGTTACTATAAACCAATCAACACCCGAAAACGGCACGGCCAATGTTGCCGTAAGTGTGCGCAGTGATAACATGGCGACAAGTTTTGAAGAAATGCTTGAAGATTTAAGAAAACAGCCTAATGTTATAGACGCTAGGCAGTCGAGCTAGATAGCAGTGACAATTTCTAATATAGCAAAAAACAAACAGAGGAGAAATAACATGGCAAATGTAGCAATTTTAGGCTTTGGCACAGTCGGAAGCGGTGTGCTTGAAGTTTTACAAACAAACGCATTTTCAATTTCAAAAAGGGCAGGGCAAGATGTAAAAGTAAAGTATATTTGTGATATACGTGACTTTTCAGCGCATGAGAAAGCACACCTTTTTGTAAATAATATAGACACTGTTTTAAACGACGATGAAGTGGACGTTGTGGTAGAGACAATAGGCGGAATTAACCCGGCGTACATATTTGTAAAGCAAAGCCTTTGCAGTGGGCGCCACGTTGTTACAAGCAATAAAGAGCTTGTTGCCACACACGGTGCGGAACTTCTACGCCTTGCACGCAAGCACGGAGTATGCTTTTTGTTCGAGGCAAGCGTTGGCGGCGGCACACCCGTAATTACGCCGCTGTACCAGTGCCTTGCGGCTAACGTTGTAAACAGCGTTATGGGCATTGTAAACGGCACAACAAACTTTATGCTAACAAAAATGTACCGCGAAAACTTGACGTTTGAACAGGCGCTTAAATTAGCGCAAGAGCTGGGATATGCCGAAACTTACGACCCTAGCGCTGACGTTGACGGCATTGACGCACAGCGAAAAATTGCTATTCTTGCCAGCATTATAACAGGTATGCAGGTGCACACACAAAACGTGCCCACAAAAGGTATAAAGGACGTCAACCTCACAGACGTTCACACGGCAGAAAAGCTTAAATATGCCGTGCGCCTTATTGCATGGGCTAAAATAGAGCAGGGCGGCGAAGTTGTTTGCGGTGTTGAGCCGTGCTTTGTGCCAAATGAAAATATGCTTGCAGGCGTGCAAGATGTGTTTAATGCAATACTTATTAATGCCGACATGCTTGGCGACGTTAGCTTTTACGGCAAGGGTGCCGGCAAACTGCCGACAGCAAGCGCTGTTGTTGCCGACATTATGGACGCACTTAAAAACGGCACACAAATACACGACAGCCTTTTCTGGCAAGAAACATTGAAGCCTGAATTCACAAATGAGGACACCGCAACATATGATTATTATGTGAGATTAAGTGAAATGTCGCATGAAAAGGCTTGCGAAGTGTTTGGAAACGTTGAAAAAATTGAAAACAGTGAAACAGGCGATACTCTGTTTATTAAAAAGCAAGTTACAACGGGTAAGCTTTTGCAAATGTGCGATGAAGCACAGAAAAACGGTGCAAAAATAGGAAGTACCATTAAATGCTTGGCGTAGGTTGTTAATTTCAAATTTATTGGGGAATTTGTAGCTATGAACATTCACATAAAAGTGCCTGCGACAAGTGCAAACGTAGGCTCCGGGTTCGACGCACTTGGCATTGCACTAAATTTGTACAACACTGTAACAATCAGCGAGAGTGACACACTTGATATTTCATCGTCTGACGGTAGTTTTGTGCCAACAGGCGCAGATAACTTGATATATAAAACGATGAAAACTGTCTTTAAAAAATACGGTAAAACATTAAACGGCGTGAAAATGGTGCAAACAAATGCCATACCTATGGCAAGGGGGCTTGGCTCTAGCAGTGCATGTATTGTAGCAGGTATACTTGCCGCAAACGAACTGCTTGAAAAGCCAATGACACAGCAAGACGTGCTTACACTTGCAACAGACATGGAAGGCCACCCCGACAACGTTGCACCGGCACTTTTGGGTGGGTTTGTAACGTCTGTTTTTGACGAAGGGCAAGTGTACAGCTTAAAAAAAGAGCTGCCTGATGATTTATGCTTTGCGGCGTTTGTGCCTAGCTTTAAACTACTTACAAAAAAAGCACGCGGTGTTTTGCCAACGGAAATTCCGCATAAAGACGCAGTTTTTAACTTGTCTCGCAGTGCGCTTTTAACAACGGCGCTTTTTCAAGAGAGATATGACCTGCTTAAAATTGCAACGAAAGATACACTGCACCAGCAGTACAGGCTACCGCTTATTGAGGGTGGCGAACAAATATTTAAATTGTGCGACAGTTTGGGCGCACTTGCAACTTACATAAGCGGTGCAGGGCCTACAATATTAAGCATAGTGCACAAAGACAACACAAGCTTTTTTACAAACGCAGAAAACAAATTAAAAAGCGAGCGTTTGAACAAAAAATATACATTGCAAAAATTAAGTGCGGATAACAAGGGCGCACGGGTTATTAACGGTTAAGGAGGAAAGTATTATGGCATTAATAGTTCAAAAATTCGGCGGAACTTCTGTGGCAGACCGCGACAGGCTGTTTAACGTGGCGAACATTATTGCAAAGACAAAAGAAAAGGGCAACGATGTTGTTGTGGTAGTTTCCGCACAGGGGCACACAACAGATGAGCTTATTGAAAAAGCGGCGGAAATAACAAAAGAACCGTCACAGCGAGAGATGGACGTTCTACTATCAACGGGCGAGCAAATAACAATATCACTGCTTGCAATGGCACTTGCCGAAATTGGCGTGCCTGCAATTAGCCTTACAGGCTGGCAAGCCGGCTTTAAAACAAGCAGCTCGTACACAAAAGCCAGAATTAGCAAAGTGAATGCAGAGCGCATTGAGACAGAGCTTGCGAAAAAGCGCGTTGTTATTGTGGCAGGCTTCCAAGGCTTAAATAAGCAAGACGACATAACAACACTTGGGCGTGGGGGAAGCGACACAAGCGCCGTTGCAATTGCGGCGCAGCTAAGCGCAGACCTTTGCCAAATTTACACAGACGTTGACGGCGTTTACACTGCAGACCCACGCCATGTAAAAACGGCAAAGAAGCTAAACGAAATAACGTTTGATGAAATGCTTGAGCTTGCAAGCCTTGGCGCACAAGTTCTTAATAACAGAAGTGTGGAACTGGCAAAAAAATATTCAGTAAATTTAGAGGTGCTAAGCTCTCTTAGCGGTGCACCCGGAACAATAGTTAAGGAGGTCACTTCAGTGGAAGGAATGTTAATTAACGGTGTTGCTAAAGACACGAGAGTTGCAGTTATTACAATTTTAGAGGTACCCGACGTTCCGGGTATGTCGTTCAAAGTGTTCAGCTTAATGGCACAGCGCAAAATAAATGTAGACATTATTTTGCAGTCATCGGGAAGAGAGGGCACAAAAGACGTTATATTTACAGTGCCACTTGAGGACGCTGAAAATGCACGTGAAATATTAGAAGCGAACATGGCGCGTTTTGGCGGTAAAGAGGTGTTTATTGACACAGACGTTGCTAAAGTTTCGGTTGTGGGCGCAGGCATGCAAAGCCACCCCGGTGTTGCAAGCACAATGTTTGAAGCGCTGTTTGAAGCGAACATTAACATACTTATGATTTCGACAAGCGAGATTAAAATTAGTGTTTTAATCAGCAAATCAGATGCAGATAAAGCGGTTAGCGCTATTCATGACGCGTTTATTAAATAAATTGCTATTTATTAATGTATTATAGATGATTTGAGGGGCGGATTTTTATCCGCCCCTCAGTGTGTCAAAAAAGGTATACCCCGAAAAATATTGCATAAAATTATGATGTCATTTGTAGGGGGCGGCGTCCTCGACGCCCCGTTTTTTGGCCATTTGTGGCGCTTTTCGGGCATGCCCTGGATGGAGTTGTTGACAAAGTCGCCTTCACAAAAGAACGCCTTTAAAATTTCCGTCATATTTCACAAAAATGCTCGTTAATACACACAGTATTGCCTGCGCTTTTTGTATCATCTGACAAAAATTTTGCTCTAGTTTTTGCAAAGTCTTTGTTTGTCAACAGCTCCTGGATGCCAACCCCTACATTTTATCCTTTTGGTTTCGTCATTATAACGAATATTAAAAGTTTTACTAAATTTTTTTCAAAAAATTTCGGGTTCTTAGGGCAGAGCCCTGAGGTGTTTTCCGCAGAAAACGCATGGTTGTTTACCCATTCAAATAGCTAAACACAGCCGTAGCGGCATTTGCACCGTCGCTAACGGCTGTTGTTATTTGCCGCAGGTGCTTTTTGCGCAAATCGCCCGCAACATAAAGGCCGTTTAGCTCTGTTTTGCCGCTCTCGGGTGCGTTAACATAACCGTACTCATCAAGGATTATTAACCCTTTTAAAAGGTCTGTTTTAGGCACAGTTCCAACGGCTATGAATACGCCGCTTACAACAACATCTTTTACATCGCCACTTTGCACGTCTTTTACAGAAAGTGCCGTTACACTGCCTTCGCCTTTTATCTCTTCTGCTGTGCTGTTCCACACTAGTTCTACATTTTCACACGCGAAAAGTTTGTTCTCTAAATATGCGCCTGCACGCAGTTTGTCGCGCCTGTGCACAACATAAACTTTTTCGCATATGCCGCTAAGGTAAATTGCGTCTTCAACGGCAGTGTAACTGCCGCCCACAACGGCAACTGTTTTGCCCTTGAAAAAAGCACCGTCGCAAGTGGCACAGTATGAAACGCCTTTGCCTGAAAATTCTGCCTCGCCTTTTATGCCAAGCTTTCTGTTCTCTGCACCTGTGCAAACAAGCACACATTTAGCGCTAACTTCTTCGTTTTTTGTAACAACAGTAAAGCCGCCGTCTGTTTGCTTTATCTCTTTAATGTCAGTAGTTTCTATTTTGGCGCCAAAACGCTCTGCGTGTTCTTTGAACTTTTCGCCGAGGTCAAAGCCGTTTATTCCGGGCAAGCCCAAATAGTTGTCAACTTCATACGTTGTTAAAACTTGCCCGCCTGCAACGTAGTTTGCCTCAAAAATGCGCAGTGTTAGCCCTGAACGCGCAGCATACACCGCTGCAGAAAGGCCGGCCGGCCCTGCGCCTATTATTGCAATGTCTATTTTTTCTTGTGAGCTTATATTCGTGTTTTCCATACTTTATACTCCTTATTAAAAAAATGTTCTAATTAATAATTAATGTTATATACTATAATATAATATTATTTGCATATTGTAAAGATAATATTTACAAAAATTCTTGCGAAGAGCTTCGTTTATTTGCGAATTCATAAAATAAACTTATGCAAGTTATTGACATTTTTTGCGTATTCGGTTATAATTAATTGCTTGCATAAAATATGCAATGCTATCCTTGCCGCAATTTGCGGCCAAAAGTCCAAAAGGAGGTGTACAATATGTCTAATTTGTACGAGACAATGCTTATCACATCTACAAATCTTGACGAAGAGGCAGCAGAAAAATTACTTTCTAAGTTCAAAAAGCTAATTGAGAAGAACGGTGAAATTGTAACTGTTGACGATTGGGGCAAAAAAAGGCTTGCTTACCCAATTCAAGATGAAACAGAAGGCGTTTACACTTTGATTACGTTCAAGTGCAACCCTGAATTTGTGGCAGAGCTTGAGCGTGTTTACAAAATTACAGACGGTATTTTGCGTACTATGGTAATTGCAAAACCCGAAGAGACTGTAAAAGCTGCAAAAACGGAGGCAGAGTAATGTTAAACGTAATAGCTTTAGTGGGTCGCTTTGTGGCAGACCCTGAACTCAGGCACACATCTAACGGAAATGCAACATGCACTTTCCGAATAGCGGTAGACCGTAACTACGTAAAGCAGGGCGAAGAGCGCAAAACAGATTTTATTGATATAGTTGTTTGGCGCGGCACTGCTGAGTTTGTTTGCAAATATTTCAAAAAGGGTAACCTTGTTGCCGTTAACGGTAGCTTGCAAACACGCAATTACGAAGATAAAAACGGCAATAAGCGCACAGCGTATGAAATTGCCGCAGATAATGTTCATTTTGTTGAGAGTAAAGCGGCTGCGTCTGCTTCAAGCAGTGGCGCTTCTTCTGCCTCTTATGGCGGCGGCAGTGTTGCTACTGCACCAAGAAATGAACAAGTTGCCCCCACAGGCTTTGCCGCGGGCGACGCTGAAGACTTTTCCGTTATAAGTGATGATGACGACCTACCGTTTTAATTAAACGTTACTATTAAATAAGGAGGACGATACAAATGGCATACGAAAGAGACAATGATTCGAGATTCGGCGGCCGTGGCCAGCGCCGTAGCCGTAAAAAAGTTTGCAGCTTTTGTGTAGACAGAGTTGAAAACATAGACTATAAAGATGTTCCGCGCCTTCGTAAGTATATTTCAGAGCGTGCGAAAATTATACCCCGCAGGGTAACAGGCACATGCGCATACCACCAGCGTGAGCTAACAGTGTCTATTAAACGTGCACGCCACGTGGCACTTTTGCCGTACGTTAGCGATTAATGCGAATTTAACCGAATAAGCGTAAAATTAAATGACGCTGTAACGAAATGAGTTCATTTCGTTACAGCGTTTTTTTTGTGAATTCTCAGGTTAAAAAATATTATAGGGGCGAACACTTTCACGAAGTTTCGCCCCTATAATATTGTATTGTTTAAATATAATGTTTAATATGCCGCATTAAGTTTATACTTTTTTCAGCGCTTTAATATACTTAGTTTTATAATCTGCATACGCCACTTTAAACTCTGCTGTGTCGCTTAGTTTAACTTTATATTCGTGCCTATCTACAAGTTTGTCTGTATTGTAAGACAGAACAGACTCTGCAATATTACTGCACAAATCGCCAATTCTCTCTATGTTTCTCAAAAGTTCATTAAACGGGAACGCATTGTCAACAGTACATTTGCCTTTGCGCAGCCTATCAAGGTGTTTTTCACGCAGGTGCTCTTCCATAACGTCTAACACTGCCTCAAGCGGCATAATTTTCATAGCTGCGTTAACGTCAATTTCTTTTACAGCAAGTGTTGCGTAATCTATAATTTCAAGGTTTGCAGCTGCAAATAGCTTTAACTCTTCCTGTGCTTTTTTCGAGAACACAACTTTCGACTCTCTTATTTTTTCAACGCTTTCAAGCATATTCATAGCATGGTCTGCAATTCGCTCAAACTCGCCGCCTATATGTATAAGCTTTGAAATTTTTCTGCCGTCACTGTCGCTAAGCTCATATTCGGAAAGCTCTATCAAATAATTCTCTGTTTTATCTTGCAGTATATCAGCTTCGTTTTCGCGCTCTCTAATTTTTTCAGCAACTTTCTTGTCGTACTTATCAAGTAAAGCAATAGAGCTTGCCAAGTTTTCTTTCGCTATTTCTGCAATTTGCAAAACAGCTTCTCTGCTGTGGTCAATAGCAAGTGCAGGCGATTTATACAGCAATTTGTCAAGTACAACAACGTCGTTTTCGCGTTCAACACCTTTGTTTGCGCTAACAATAAAGTTTGCGGCTTTTTCTAATAGCCCGGCAAACGGTATAAACAAAACTGTTACAATAACATTAAATACAGTGTGGAAATTTGCTATAATGCCCATGTCCACCGTGTCGTAGAAAAACGGGAACGGCATAATTAAATAGTGAATTAAATAGAACCCTGCAAGGAATATAAGCGTGCCCAATATGTTGAATATAACGTGCACTGCAGCTGAGCGCTTTGCGTTTTTTGACGCGCCGATAGACGCTAAAACAGGCGTAATTGTTGTGCCTATGTTTTGGCCCATTATAATTGGGAACGCCATAGCAAACGTTATAACACCCGTAGTTGAAAGAGCCTGCAAAATACCAACAGACGCAGAGGACGACTGCAAAACAGCTGTAACTGCCGTACCTGTTAAAACGCCCAGTATAGGTGTGTCTTCAAACATCTCAAACGCTTGCAAGAAAAGGTCAGATTCTGCAAGTGGGCGAACAGCACCGCTCATTGTGAGCATACCCGTAAACAGTATACCGAAGCCCAGCAAAACAACGCCTAAATCTCGCTTTTTGCCGCGTGAGTTTAGAAGAACAAAGCCGACACCGATTATACATGCAATAGGTGCAAGTGTAGATGTTTCAAAGAAGCTTAAAAGCAAGTTTGTTGTTTCAATGTCTGAAAGGCGCAAAATGTGCGCAGTTACAGTTGTGCCAATGTTTGCGCCCATAATAATGCCTATTGCATTGCGCAATTTTAAAACTTTAGCGTTTACAAGACCAACAACTATAACAGTTGTAGCGGAAGACGACTGCACAGCCGCCGTTGCAACAATGCCAAGCAAAACGCCTTTAATAACTGTGTTCGTAAGCGTTTCAAGCGTTTTTTCAAGCTTACCGCCGGAAACACGTTCTAAACTGGAGCTTAAAAGCACCATGCCATATAAAAATAGTGCAAGACCTCCAAAAAATTCTATTGCGCCAAAAATATCCATTGCAAACCCAATCCTTTCGCAGAAATGTTTCAGTTTAGTTTATCGTATAGAGTTAATATTAGTGTTCAGGCGGCAGGCTTTAAATATTTTCCGCTCTGACTAATTGTCAAAATTCGCATTCCGGCAAAGAGTGCTTTGTTTTATATCTTTGTAGAACAAAAATTCGTTGTAGATTTGCTCGTTTCAAAAATAATAAAAAATTGCAAACTAAAACATTGCATATGTAAAATAGTTGTTAAATTTATTATA
>CAYJHA010000002.1:1520-31425 GCA_964369785.1 uncultured Bacteroides sp. | reverse complement strand
AAAAAATTGCAAACTAAAACATTGCATATGTAAAATAGTTGTTAAATTTATTATAACAGATATTTAAAGAGTTGTACATTGTAAAAACATGTAAAATAAAAGCAATATATAAAATATTGTTGTTAATTATTACATTTTGTTACATATTTTTTGCTATGTCAATATATTTGTCGCAAAGCAAATCTGCAACTGTGCCATAGCTTTTTATGCCGTCCTCTTGGCCATAGCTTTGTAAAAAATCATCGTACACAGTGTCGGCAATATCGGCGGCAGGGCTCTCAAATTGCGCCCAATAGCGTGAATTTTCCGCAAGGTCTGCCTTTACGCCGTCGTTTAAAGCGGCATAAAGGCTTTGTGCATATTCGGCGTCGGCGGTGTACAGCGCGTTTGAAAGATGAATGTAAGCCAGTAGCCTGCCCGAGTATATGTAAACGTCGTTGCCGCTCTCTTCGCACGCTAAAACTGCAATAAAATTGCAATCTCCCTCAGGTGCAACGCCGCGCACGTGTGCAAGCTCGTGCGCTATTGTGCTTGGCAAAAGGCACAGCGGCTGGTCTTTATTAATATTTGCCTCACCCGTAAAAGGGAAGAAAATACCCGTGTAGTTTGTCTCGCTCATAAAACGCGAAAAAGCCATTTGCTTTGGCACAACATCTGCGCCCTCAAGGTATGGGTGCTCAAGCTCAAGCGGAGCATAAAGGCTAAGGCTATCTTCGTAAATTGTCTCTCTGTCAACGTTTAAAAGCCCATTTTCGTCACGCGGCACATTTTGCGCGGCTTCGTTTAACATGCCTGCAAAAAGTGTTGTTACAAGGCGCAAATCTTCCACACTTATAGGCTGTGCCGAATAGCCCATTTTTTCAACAGCACTTTCAGAATAGTAATTTATCCCCCAAAAAAATGTAAGCGCCGTTGAAACGCTAAGCGCAATGCATACACAGCCTAAAACTTTTCTAAAAATAAATGCAATGCGCTTGCCCTTTGCTTTAACCGTGCCTATAACAGCAGTTACAATATAATAAACACAGAAAATGACAAAAGCCACAGTTAAAACTTCTGCAACAGAAAAGGGGAAAATGTTTAAAACAGTGCCGACTAAATATTTATACCTGTCAGTGATATTGTGTGAAAGCCACTCCATAACGGCAACATTGTTTTGGAATAGTAGATAAAGTGTGTTGAGTGTTCCAAAACAAAAAATTGCGATATATTTATATTTATTTTGTGCCACGTTAAAAAATGACTTTAGTTTCATTTGGTGCGTTTCCTTGTTTTTATAATGTGTGTAAATTTGTTGGGCTTTCGGGCGGCGAAACGCCGCCCCTACGGTACTGTTTGTAATGTGTGTAAATTTGTTGGGCTTTCGGGCGGCGAAACGCCGCCCCTACGGTACTGTTTGTAATGCGTGTAAATTCGTTAGGCTTCAGGCGGCGAAACGCCTCCCAACAACCCTGTTAAGCCTGGAACTTGTCACATATCTCAATAATTTGGCGCTCTAGCTTTTCAAGCTCGTTCTTTGGCAAATTTGTGCTTCTGTTAATAATATTTTCAAGGCGGCGCATTGCATTTTCAAGCTTAAGCGTTGCTGCATTGCCGCTGTGTGCTTGCTTATGTTGTGTGCTTTTTTGCCCGCTGTGTTGTTCCTTGCTATGGCGCTTTATAAGCTCTCTGTCGCCGTGTATTGTTTGCTTGTCTGCAAGCAAATCCCACTCATCGCCGTTGTACGGGGCAACAGCTTCATAGCCAAGTTCTGCTTTAAGGCGCTGTGTCATAGTGGTTGCGGCGTCGTCGTCGCCGTGGTTCACAAACACGCGCTGTGGCTTTTGTTTTAATGCAGCTGCCCATTTTATAAGGCCTTTATCGTCTGCATGGCCGCTTACGCCGTTAAAATTTCGTATCTCTGCATTAACTTCAATGCTCTCGCCAAAAAGCTTTATTGTTTTTGCACCCTCTAAAATTTGGCGTCCAAGCGTGCCGTTTGACTGATAGCCCACAAATAAAATTGTAGCTTCTCTGCGCCATAAGTTGTGCTTTAGGTGGTGGCGTATGCGCCCTGCCTCACACATGCCGCTTGCCGAAAGTATAACTTTAGGCTCTGTGTTGAAGTTCAGCGCTTTCGATTCTTCCGTAGTAACACTGCGGTGCAGCTCTTCAAACCTCAATGGGTTAATGCCCTTTCTCAAAAGCTCACTCGTGTCGGCGTCACAACAGTCGGCAACATTCTCGTGGAAAATTTTCGTCGCCTCATTTGCAAGTGGGCTATCTACATAAACAGGGAAGCTCTCGTGCCCTTTTACAAGCTTCTTTTCAAGAATAATGCGCAAGAAATAAAGGAACTCTTGCGTTCTGCCCACCGCAAAAGCCGGTATAACAACAGTGCCGCCTCTGTCAAACGTCGTCTTTAAAATATCAGTCAATTCTTTTATAAAGTCGGGCGCTTCTCCGTGGCTTCTGTCGCCGTATGTGCTTTCCATAATAACATAATCTGCGCTGTCTACATACTGTGGGTCGCGCAATATCGGCCTGTTCATATTGCCTATATCGCCCGAAAAAACAAGCTTTTTCGTTTGAGAATTCTCAGTTGCCCACGCCTCAATGCTAGCACTGCCAAGCAAGTGCCCTGCGTCTTGAAAGCGAACCTCAACACCGTCTAAAGCTTTGAATTTTACGCCGTACGGTGCATGTTTTATAAGTTTCAGCGTGTTCATAGCGTCTTCCATGCTATAAACAGGCTCAACTTCTTCTTTGCCCGAGCGCCTTGCCTTCCTGTTCTTCCACTCTGCTTCCGTCTCTTGTATATGCGCAGAATCTTTAAGCATAATCTCGCACAAATCGGCAGTGGGGTCAGTGCACCAAATTGTGCCGTTAAAGCCGTTTTTTGTAAGCCACGGCAACATGCCGGCATGGTCTATATGCGCATGTGTAAGCAAAATGCAGTCAATATCTGACGGTTTAACAGTTAACTCTTCATTCACATAAACATCACGCCCTTGCTCCATGCCATAGTCTACAAGTATATTTTTGCCACCGCAATTCAGCAAAGTTCTGGAACCTGTTACCTCGCGTGCAGCGCCTAAAAATGTAATTTTCAAAGTGTAAAACCCCTTTCAAACTGTATAATTCAATTATAATGTATTGTTTGCAAAAATGAAAGCAAAATTGCATAATTTTTATAATTTTGTTGCAATTTTCGTTTAACTATGATATATTATAGTTATAGTTTCGAATTAAGGTTAATAAGTTTCGAATGAAACTTATTTCAACAGATGGGAGGCTAATATTGTCTAAACTAACAGCGCAAAGGCAAGACGAGATAAAAAAGATGTTAACACAGCATGAAACACTGAAAGTTGCAGATTTAAGCCGTCAATTCGGTGTTAGCGAGGTTACAATTCGCAAAGATTTGCGAAAGCTTAACATGTTGGGTGAAATTTTACGCGAGCATGGCATTGTGCGTGAGAAGCAAAGCGGCAAGTTTGACGAGGATTTCACAAAAAGGCTAGGCAAAGAGGCACTGCAAAAAGAGCGCATTGCAAACCACGCCGCCGCGCTTGTAAAACCGTATGACGTTGTTCTTTTGGGGCCCGGCTCTACATGCTGTTTGCTTGCGCAAAAGCTTGCTGCTATGCCCGATGTTATAATTGTTACAAATTCAGTGTCGTTTCAGCCGTATTTGCCAAAGCCGCGTGCGAAAATTATATACCTTGGCGGAGAGTACAGCGCACTTAGCGGCTCTGTTTTCGGAAGTTTTGCAGTGGATATGATGAACACATTTAACATAAACACTTTCTTTTTTGGTGCGAACGGAATATCACTTGAACATGGCGTAACATCGTTTGATTTTAACGACACTGTGATGGTTAAAGAGATGATAAGCAAAAGTGCGCAAACGGTGCTTATAAGTGACAGCACAAAATTTGAGACAAGCTGTGCAATAAAATTGGCAGATTTAAAACAGGCAGATATAATTATCACGGGCAAGGAGCTTTGCGGCGACGTAGCCGAAAGGTACAAGGCGAGTGATATTGATATAATTACAGTTTAAACATAAAATTTAATGCGGCAATGCCGAGATTAGGAGAAAATTATGGCACTTACTACAACCGAGAAAATGTTAAAAAATGCGCAAGATGGAGGATATTCCGTCGGTGCGTTTAATGTGGAGAACATGGAAATGGCCGAGGCTGTTGTGGCGGCGGCCGAGGAATTGAATTCACCCGTTATTTTGCAAACAACACCGTCTACCGTAAAATATGCAAGCGTTGAGCTGTTTTTTGCAAATGTAAATGCGCTTGCACAAAAAGCAAGTGTGCCTGTTGCGCTTCACCTTGACCACGGAAGCAGTTTTGAGCTGTGTGCAAAAGCACTGCGCGCAGGCTACACAAGTATTATGATAGACGGCAGCAAATTGCCGCTTTTGGAAAACATTGCACTTACAAAAAAAGTTGTTGAGATGTGCAGTGCCGCAGGCGTACCCGTTGAGGGTGAAATAGGCCAAGTTGGCGGCAAAGAGGACGACTTAGAGTGTGAAAATGCAGGCTACACAATACCGGCAGAGGCTGTGCAGTTCGAAGAGCAAACAGGGCTCTCAAGCATGGCTGTTGGCGTTGGCACTGCGCACGGTTTTTATGCAAACGAGCCTGTTTTGAACGTTGAGCTTATAAGCGACTTGAAAAGCATGTTAAAAGTGCCAATGGTTTTGCACGGTGCGTCGGGGCTTACAGATGAAGTTGTGAAAGACTGCATAAAGCGCGGCATTTGCAAAGTGAATTTTGCAACGGAGCTGCGTGTGGCTTTCAGCGACGGAGTAAAAAAAGTGCTGGCTGAAACACCCGATGTTTTTGACCCTAAAGCATACGGAAAAGTGGCACGTGAGAACGTAAAACAGCTTGTGAAAAGCCGCATTGAGGTTTGCGGAAGTGTGGGTAAAGCGTAATTGGCAAATAAGGCAAAAGATTGCGCTTTCTGCGGAAAACACCTTAGGGCTCTTCCCTAAGAACCCGAAAATTTTTGAAAAAAATTTAGTGAAACTTTTAATATTTGTCATAATGACGAAACGGCTAGCCACTCTGTTTAGTATCCGAGTTCGAATACTAATCAGAGTTGCTAAGTGCTATATAAAATAATTTTTTAAAAGGGGGAGCCCCACATGCAAAAAATTCTTCTTGGCGTAGATATAGGCACATCTGCGTGTAAAGTTGCGGCTTTTGAAGCAAACGGTAACGTGCTTGCACAGGCAAACGAAAGTTACAAAGTGTACTACCCGAAAAGCGGCTGGGCAGAGCAAAACCCGAGCGATTGGTGGGCGGCGGTTTGCGTGGCGCTTAAAAATGTACTTGCAAAAATTGACACCGCAGACATTGCCGGAATAGGCGTTGACGGCCAAAGCTGGAGCGCCATACCAATAGGCGAAAATGGTGAAGTGCTGTGTAACACACCAATATGGATGGACACCAGAGCTGCCGAAATATGCGAACAGATGAAGAAAAATATCGGTGAAGAGCGGCTTTTTTCTGTCAGCAAAAACCCTGTTCAGCCAATGTACTCTATGCCGAAAGTTTTGTGGTATAAGCAAAATTTGCAGGGCGTCTATAATAAAGCACACAAAATTTTGCAGGCAAACAGCTACATAGCTTACATGCTTACAGGCCGGTTTAGCCAAGACAAAAGCCAGGGCTACGGCTTTAATTGCTATAACATGCAAAAAAATGAATGGGATTACGCTTTGTGTGAAGAGCTAGGCGTTAAAACGTCGCTGTTGCCGGATATTTTCGATTGCCACAGCGTTGTGGGGCACGTGACAAAAAAAGCCGCTGAACAAACAGGGTTGAAACAAGGAACGCCTGTTGTGGCTGGTGGGCTGGACGCCGCGTGTGGTACACTTGGTGCAGGCGTTATAAAAAGTGGGCAAACACAAGAGCAAGGCGGCCAAGCCGGCGGCATGAGCATTTGCACGGCCGATTGTATTGCAGATAAACGGCTTATTTTGGGCGCACACGTTGTGCCGAATTTATGGCTTTTGCAAGGCGGCACAGTAGGCGGCGGCGGTGCGCTTAACTGGTTCGAGCGTGAATTTGCCGAGAGCGAAAGAAAAACCGCAAAGCAAAACGGTACAAACAGCTTTGCAGAAATAGACGAAATAGCGGCTAAAATTAAAAGCGGAAGCGAGGGGCTTTTGTTTTTACCATACCTAGCAGGCGAGCGTAGCCCAATTTGGGACGCAAACGCAAAAGGTGTTTTTTATGGAATAGATTTTAGTAAAACACGCGCACATTTTGCACGCGCTGTTATGGAGGGCGTGGCATACTCGCTTTTGCATAACTTGCAAACGGCGAAAAGCGCAGGCGCAAGCGCAAAAACTCTTCACGCAATGGGCGGCGCGGCAAACTCTAGGCTGTGGACGCAAATTAAAGCTGATGTGACGGGTTGTGCAATAAATGTGCCGTCGTCGGACACTGCAACGGCGCTGGGTGCGGCAATTTTGGCCGGCGTTGGCACAAATGTTTATGGCAGCTTTGAAGAGGCCGTTTCGCAAACAGTTCAAATTAAGCGCACACACACGCCAAATGAAGAAAATAAAAATGTTTACGAGAATGGTTACAAAAATTATTTGAAACTGTATGAAAATTTAAAGGGTATGATGAGCGAAACACAGCCTTAATGTTTGGTGTTTTAATGCTAAGAAACATACAAAAAAATAACACATTCACCGAAAGGATAATTAAAATGAAAGCAGCTGTTTTATACGCAAACGAAGACATAAGATACGATGATTTTGAAATGCCCGTTACAAAGCCGGGCACCGTGAAAGTAAAAGTGAAGGCAAGCGGAATTTGCGGAAGTGACGTGCCGAGAGTTCTTCACGGCGGTGCACATTTTTACCCCGTTGTTTTAGGGCACGAGTTTTCCGGCGACGTTGTGGAAATTGGCGAGGGCGTTGAGAGCGTTAAAGTGGGAGACACTGTTTCAGGTGCGCCGCTTGTGCCATGCATGAAGTGTGGAGACTGCCAAAAAGGCAACTTTGCACTGTGTAAAAAATACAGCTTTATAGGTAGCAGAGAGCAAGGAAGCTTTGCCGAATATGTAGTAATACCCGAAATAAACGCCGTGAAGTATGACCCTAGCATACCTTACGTGCAAGCGGCTATGTTTGAGCCGTCAACAGTTGCACTGCACGGCATAATGTGCAACAATTATAAAGGCGGCAAAACTGTGGCTGTTTTGGGCTGTGGCACAATAGGTATTTTCACAATACAGTGGGCTAAAATTTACGGCGCAAAAAAAATTGTTGCGTTCGACATTGACGAGGGGCGCCTTGCTTTGGCAAAAAAAATGGGCGCAGATGACACTATAAACACAAAAGATGCAGACTTTATGGAAAAAGCTATGGAGCTTACCGATAAGCAAGGCTTTGGCTATGTTTTTGAGGCAGCAGGCCACCCTGCAACAATGCAAATTGCATTTGAGGTTGCAGGCAATAAGGCGAACGTTTGCTTTATAGGCACGCCGCACGTGCCGCTTACTTTTACGCAAAAACAGTGGGAAAACATGAACAGAAAAGAGTTCAAATTAACAGGCAGTTGGATGAGTTATTCTGCACCTTACCCCGGTGAAGAGTGGAAACAAACAGCGCACTGTTTTGCAACGGGCCAGCTGAAATTTAGCGATGAGTTTATATATAAAACATACAGCATGAAAGACGTTGACAAGGCGTTTGAGAACTTTAAGCACCCTGAAAACGTGCATGGAAAAATTATGCTTATTAACGAATAAAGCTTTGGCTTATATTTCGTAAAAGTGTAATTTGCTGAAACATTTTAGTAAAAGCTACGAAAGGACTAAATATGATTTTAACTGTAACATTAAACCCTGCTATTGATAAACTTTACCTTGTTAACGGCTTTAAGCAAAAGGAGGTTAACCGCGTAAGCGAAGTTATGAACTCTGCCGGCGGCAAGGGCATAAATGTTTCGCGCGTGGCGGCAATTGCAGGGCACAGCGTAACTGCAATGGGCTTTTTGGGCGGCCTTACGGGGGATTTATTTGAAAGCTTAATAACCCAAAAAGAAATAAAAAAAGCCTTTACAAAAGTAAGCGGGGAAACACGCTACTGCGTGAATGTGCGCGACACAGTTGCGCAAAAAAACACAGAGCTTTTAGAGGCTGGCTGTGACATAAGTGAAGAGGACGCACAGCACTTTTTGCAGAGCTTTGAACAAAATTTGCCTTTAGCAGACGTTGTTACAATTTGCGGAAGTATGCCAAAGGGCTTGCCGCAAAATTTTTACGGCGAGCTTATAGACATTGCAAAAAAGCACGGTAAAAAAGTAATTTTAGATACTAGCGGCGCAGCACTGAAAGCTGCAGTTGAGCACAAACCAACAATGATAAAGCCTAATGCAGATGAACTAAAACAGCTTACAAACGCTGATGTTACCGACGATGACAGCATTATTGCGGCGGCGAAAAAGCTATGCGAGAGCGGCATAGAGTATGTTGTTGTATCGCGTGGTAAAGACGGCGTGCTTGTTGTGTGTGAAAGTGGCGTTTACAGGGGCACAACACCAAACATTAAAGTGGTGAACACCGTAGGCTGTGGCGACAGTATGGTGGCAGGTTTTGCAATAGGCATGGCAGAAAATTGGAGCATAGAAAAGTCAATTCAATATGCTGTGGCAATTTCAACTGCGAATGCAATGCACCTAAAAACAGGCTATTATGATAAAAGCGATTTTGACAGCGTTTACAATTTGTGCACGGTAGAAAAAATATAGCCTAGAGATTAAAGCCTGAATTTTAACCCTAACACTTAATGCGAAATTCGTCAAAAATAATAATTTTATTTGTAATTTAATGAAAAATATGTTAAAATGTATTGCGAGTGTAAATGTTTGCACTCGCAATACATTTTAGCATATTAGAAAGGCGAAATAATGGAAACTATTTTAAACAAAAAAGCAAATGTAATGAATATTGATTTTGGCATTACGTCTGCTATTTTAAATGTTTTGTATGAACGCAACAGCGACAATGTGGCAATTGACTTTGCGCTGAAATATTTAGCGCAAAGTTTTGGCGCATGTAGGTGCTTTATAGTAGAGTCTTTAGACAAAGGTGATACTTATAATTTTACGCATGAGTGGTGTGAAGAGGGTGTTTTTTCACATATTGAAGCACAAACGCCTGTTAGCAATGAGCTGGCTAAAGAACTTTTTATTAGTTGTGATGAAAATGGCGTTTATGTGTGTGAAGATGTGGGGAAATTTAATATTAAGGGGGCTTTGCCCGGTGTTTTAATGCAAAGCGGAACAAAAGCGTTTATGCATGCACAAATAGAGAGGGATGGCGTTGTCTCTTTTTACTTAGGCGTTGAAGACTGCAAAAATTCACGTAAATGGAACAAAGGCCAAATTAGCACTTTGCACCATATGGCAAGAATTTTTTCAATTGTTTTAAACGGTAAATATCTTAACGAGCAGTTTAATTTGCTGAATAAACGCAGCCAAATTTCGGCTTATGTTGGCGATAATACGAATAATTTTATATATATTGTTGACCCTGAAACTTTTGAAATGGTGCACATGAATAAAAGGGCGCTAGGAATGTACAATAACCCTGAAGAAAGCGTTTGGAAAAACAAAAAATGTTATGAATTGCTTTACGATAAAAAAGAACCGTGCGAATTTTGCACAAACAAATATGTTACAGCAGACGAGTTTTACGAGTGGAGCCACTACAACGAAAAGTTTGACAAGACGTATTTGTTTAGAGATAAGCTGATAAAGCACGACGGAAGAATTTTGAAGTTCCAAGTTGCAACAGACATTACTAAGCTTAGTAAACTTGAAGAAGAGCTGAAAAATAAGCTTGAAGAGCAAGACCTACTTTTAAACAGTATTCAAATGTTGCACACAAGTGAAACACCTGATGCAAATATAGAAAAAATTATAAGCATAGTGTGTGAGTTTTTCGGCGCACAAAGGGGGCTTATTTTACAAATAGATGACGGTGCCCTTACCGCAAGCAACACGCACGAGTGGGTGGCGAGCAGTGAAATGGCCCGAAAGCATATGCTTCAAAAAATGCCAATAGAAATTATGCAAACGTTTTTTGATAAGTTTAGCAAAACTAAAGCGTCTTATGCTGAGAATTTATCGAAACTGTTTGAACCCTCAGACAGCTTTTTTAAACTTCTTGATAAAGAGGGGATTAAAAGCTTTATATGTGCGCCTATTCTAAATGCAAGCGGCGAATTTATAGGCATGTTCGGTGTTGATAACCCCACAAAAAACACCGAAAAACATTGGATTTTAGGCTCGCTTTCTGTGTTTGTGTCAGACTTTTTGGAGAAAAATAAACAGGTGAATTCACTTAACAGCCTAAGTTATTACGACACGTTGACAGGTGCGAAAAACCGCCACAGTTACATGAGAGAACTTAAAAGTATAGATGAGGAAAGCTTGCGTTCGCTAGGCGTTGCGTACGTAGATATTAAAGGGCTTTCTCGCATAAACGAGCAAAAAGGTGCACGTTACGGCGACGGAGTGCTTTGCAAGTTGACGAAAATTTTGACAGATATTTTTGATGAAAACGTTTATCGTGTTGGTGGCGATGAATTTGTTGTGCTTGCAAAAAATATTAATGAGCTTGAATTTGAAGCAAAAATTAATGGAATGAATATTATTTTAACAAATGAGCTAGACACGAAGGTGTCTGTTGGCTTTACGTGGAATGCCGATGTAAATGACGATGAAGCGCAAAATATGGATAAATATAACACGGTGTGGAATAATAAAAATTACACCGCTATATTAAGCAAAAACCTTGAAAAGGAAATTAAAAGGGGCAAATACCCTGTTTACTTGCAACCGCAAATAAACTTAAAAACAAAAGAGCTTGGCGGGGCAGAGGCGTTAATTCGCAGGCTTGACGCAAGCGGTAATGTACAGTCGCCGGCGTCGTTCGTGCCTTTTTACGAAAAAGAGGGCATGATTTCGACAATTGACTTACACGTTTTTGAAACAGTTTGCAAGCTTATAGCAAGCTGGAAAGAAAGAGGAATTAGCACAGATATAAAATTTTCAGTAAACTTTTCACGCGCTACTGTTATGGAAAAGGGAATTGTGAATAAGCTTTGCGACATATGCAGTAAATACAGCCTTGAGAGATCGCTTTTTATTGTGGAGATTACAGAGACAATTAACCACACAGACGACAATGTTTTTTCAGATGTAATAGCTTCGTTCAAAAATGTTGGCTTTTGCGTGTCGCTCGATGATTTCGGAAGTGGTTTTTCTAATTTATCGGCACTTAAAATATCTGATTTTGATGAGATAAAAATAGATATGGGTATTGTGAAAGACTTGCATGTTGACAAAAAATCGAAAATTTTAACTAAAGTGGCACTTGATTTATGCGATGAATTTGACGGAATGGTAAGCGTTGCGGAAGGCATTGAAAACGAAGAGCAATGCAACATTTTAACAGACCTAAATTGTGAAAAAGGTCAAGGGTATTTTTTCAGCAAACCCGTAGGTATTGATTGGTTCGAGAAAAAATATATGATCTAACCGGTTTTATAAAAATAATCTTGTGATAGCACAAACATAATAAAATTGGGAGGATCAAACTATGGGGAACAATTATAGAGCAGATTTATTTACAACAGAGCAATTTTATGCAGTTTTAGATAAAGCGCCAATTTGCATAAGTATTTTAAACGAACAAGCGCAGTGTATTTACTGTAATGAATGTACTTTAAAATTGTATTCGCTAAGCCATGAAAGCGAGTTTATTGAACAGTTTTACAAATTAACGCCCGAAAAGCAACCCAGCGGTGAAGATTCACAATTGGGCTATGCAACACGCGTTTTAAGAACGATAGATAAGGGCGAAGAGCATTTTAGCTGGCTTGATTTGGACGCAAACGGCGGGGAACTTCCGCTGTACTTAGACATGTATAAGCTGGATGTTAAAAGCGAAAACGGCAGCGAATTTGTTATGTGCACAATGCAAGACTTGCGCCCGCACCTTGCCGGAAGCGGTGAAAGCGCGCAGTTTGACGAATATTATTTCAACCGCGTGACATATAAAGATTTGTTTAACACTGTGGCAGAGCTTACAGAGGAATGGTTTTGGATTTATGATGTTACGATGAAAACAATACAGTTTTTCGGAAAAGGGCGAGAGATTTTAGGCCTTAGCGCTGAAAAGCAACCTTTCCCAAGCTATGTTGTTGACAGTGGGATGGTGTATGAAGACGATTTGAAGGCGTTTTTGCACTTTGACAGCAATTTGAAAAATGGCATAGAAGAAGACGCCGAAATTAGGTTCATTCAGCCAAACAGCGCTATGAGATATTACAAAATAACGTACAAAACAGTGTACAATAAAGAAAAAGAGCCTATGTTCTCCATAGGCAAA
Source organism: uncultured Bacteroides sp. (assembly GCA_964369785.1). Lineage (GTDB taxonomy): Bacteria > Bacillota > Clostridia > Oscillospirales > Ruminococcaceae > Ruthenibacterium. The sequence goes on along the minus strand of CAYJHA010000002.1, from coordinate 19,002 downwards.
ACGTACGATATTGATAACCAGAAAAAGCTTGAAGTTCTCTCAAAAACAGACCTTTTGACTAACTGCCTTAATAAAATTGCAACAGAGAACACTATTAAAGACATTTTGCAAGCGCAAGATGGGGCAAAGCACGCGCTGTTTTTGGTGGACGTTGATAACTTTAAGAAAGTAAACGATGAACTGGGGCACTATTTTGGCGATGTTACACTTAGCGACATAGGCAAGAACTTGCACTCGAAATTTAGAAATGTAGACATAATTGGCAGAATTGGTGGCGATGAATTTCTTGTTTTTGTGAAAAATTTGGGCAATGAAACTATTATAAAAGAAAAAGCTGCTTCAATAGCAAGTGCCTTTAAAAACACATATACAGGTGAAAATGGAGACTATAAAATTTCCGGAAGTGTGGGCGTTGCTATGTACCCGGAGCATGCAACCACTTATGAAGGGCTTTACAAATGTGCAGATAAAGCACTTTATAAGTCTAAGCTTGCAGGTAAAGACAGGTTTACTATTTACTCGAATGAAATGTCCGGCACACAAACAAAGAAGCTAACGGCCGTTGAAAACGAAAATACACCGGCAACAGCGCTTTTTGACGCAAATATTGTTACCGTTGTTTTTGATTTGCTTTACATGGCACAAAATGCTAAAAAATCTATGGAAATGATTGTTGAGCTTGTGGGTAAGCGCATGAGCACACAGCGCTGCTATGTGGCACAAACTTTTGATGACGGAAAAAGCTATTCAATAACATATGAGTGGAGCATTAACGATGAGGTGGCGAAGAAAAACGCATTTCAAAATATAAAATTAGAAGATTTAAGGGCTTTTTTTAGCGCCCTTGAGAAAAACGGAATAATGTATAACGACCCCATTATAAATGCTACACAAAAGCAAGACGAGGCTTTAAATGGTGACAGCACAAGTTCGTATATAATTGCATCTACAAAAGGAAAAGGGTTTGCAAGAATTGTATTTGGAGTTGAAGATGCAAAAGAGCACCGTGTTTGGAGCGAAAAGGAAATTAACACGATGCAATATATTATGAAAATGATTTCGATTTTTATAGCAATGGCTGAGGGCTTTGGAGCAAGCGAGGAGCATTAGATTTTAGCTATAAATATTAAACCTCAATTACGCAGCTTAAATGTTTTTGGCGCTAAAATATACGAAATTATAAGTGCAATTAAAATATAAGCGGCGCAAAAAAGTATTATACCAACAGTGAAGTTTAAAAGGGGAATTTGCCTGCCCATTGCAAAAAAGCAAATAAAATACGTAACTGAATTAACTATTGAAAAAGTGGGGCTTTTAAGCTCCATTTTTGCGTTATACGGTTGCAGTAAATAATAAAGAACCAAGCTGTGCACGCTGAAAAAAACGCTCATTGCAATTACACAAACAAACATCAGAAAATAGTGCGCGTTAGTTTCGGCACCGCCCGTTGCAAATAAAATTATAGGCAAACCTAAAGCTACAACAAGCCCTGAAACAAGGTTTATTTTTGTTACAAACACTAAGCGCTGTGTAAAGTTTCTAAGCAAAGAAGATGGCTTTCTGTAAAAGGCGTAGCGAAGCATTGCGCTGTCGCAATTTGCAAACATTGTTAGCGTTGCACGGTTGCCGCAATTAATAAAGTACATAATAAACAGCAAATAGGGCAAAAAGCTCACAAGTAAGCCGTTAATTTGTGCGCTAAATGTTGCGTCTGCAATGCAATAAACAACAATTATTACAACAGACAAAAATGAAATAGCGGCTGTTATAATTGCGTTTCGCATCAATATTTTGCGGTGACGCTTTACAAAAATGTCGTTAAAAAATGCAAAACCTTTTTTATTGCTGTGTATTTTTGCACTGCTTGTTATATTTTTGTTGTATGTGTTTTTTATTAAGTCTTTTCTTACGTTATCGGAATTCGGTGCTATCAGCTGTATGTCTGTTACAAAAAGCTTGCGATAAAATTGTTTAAAATGCTTGTAGTTTAAAATGTACGCAAGCGAAAAAGCAGAGCATGTAAGCATTAAAGCTGTTAGTGCGACAAGCGTATTTTGTGAAAACCTTATCCCAAACGAGCCCGTTGCTATGCCGAAAAACGCCAGTGCAAGCGAGATGAAAAGCAAAACATAACTGCGCCCCAGCGCTTTTGAATAGCGCGTGCTGTAATTAATCATAATTGGCATAAACGTAAGCTTTGACGCCACAACGAAAAACGGAATTGCCACCATTTCAAGCGTTGTAAGCTCTGCAAAAAGCCCACCCAGTAGCGAAAATAAAATAAAGCCAACAAAGCTTTTAAAAAGAAAATAACCCATTTCGGTCAATGCATATTTTCTGGCGGGGAGTTTCATTAAAAAAACAGCGTAATAACTGTCTCTTGTGGCATTGTCAAAGCGGTTGTTGCCGGCAACACCTGCGGCAGTGAAAAATACAAACACGTGCGTAAAGTCAAGGCTTGTGCCAAATTCAAGGTATAAATAATCTATAAGGAAATACAGCAGTGCAAAATAAATAATTTTTGTTATAAAAATACTAAGCACTTCAAAAGTTGCGGCAAGAACGCCTGCTGTAGTTTTTATGCACTTGTTTTTGTAAAGCGTAACGGGCAAAATGCGCTTTGCAAACGGCAGTGTTCGCAGCGCATAAATAATGCTGTTTGCACGGTAATAATTGCGCAGCTTAAGTATAAAGAAGAGGGTTTTAACCATTGTTTTCCTCCCCTTTTAAAACAGAGATAATCTTTGTTTTAAATGCGTCATCGTCCAGCTCGTCTTTGCTAACTTGCTCAAGTTTTCCGTCATGCAAAATAACAATTTCATCGCAAATGTCAAGCGCAAGCTCTAAAATGTGCGTTGACAGTATTGTTATATGTTCGCTTCTTGAATGGCGAAAAAGCTTTTTCATTTCCTCTGCCGCAACAACGTCAAGTGAGGTAAGCGGCTCGTCAAGCAGCATAATTGTTGGGTTTGCAATAAAGTTAACAAGCATTTGCATTTTGTTTTTCATGCCGTGTGAAAAATCTTTCAAAAGCTTGTCGCGGTCATCTTTGCCTATACCTATAAATTCAAGAAGTTCATCAGGTGTTTTATGCGCATTTTCACTTGTATCTTGTATTTCCAGTATGAACTTAATAAACTCTTTTGCTGTTAAAAATTCGGGCACAATGGGCTCGCTTAAAACAAAGCCCACATCATTAGAGTTAAGGCTTTTGCGCTGCCCGTTTTCTTCAATGTAAATTTCGCCGCCGTTTGGCTTTAAATCTTCGCTTATGCAGCTGAAAAGTGTTGTTTTGCCTGCGCCGTTTCTGCCTATAAGGCCGTAAATTTTCCCTTTGCCGAATGTAAAATCTACACCTTTTAAAACGTGCTTTTTGTCAAATGTTTTCACTAGGTTTTCAATGACAAGTTTCATTTTGCAACCTGCCTTTCAAATATATTTTATGTGTGTGATGTGTGTGTGCTGAAAGTAATATTAATGCTTTCAGTATTAATATTATATCATTTTTTTTCATTATATCAACAAAAAATTAAAATAATATAAGGGTAAACTTAAAAAGTTTACCCTTATATCAGTTATATCTGATTAATCTCTTTCCTGGCTTTGTGCGTCGTCTTCATACGGTGCCCACAAATCGTTGTATAAATCATCGTCAAAACCTAAGCTATCTTGCGTGTGCTCGTTTGATGTTTCGTTTTGAGTGTCGAGTGAATTATACTTGTTTTCATCATAATCGTACATAACTGTCTCCATTCTGCCGCCCCGCAAATGTGCGCTTTTAATGTAGAACTTATAAAAGCGCACATTTCGGCATAAATTAATTATAATTTTTTACATAGATAGCTTTTTGCATTGTATTGTCGCTTTTGCTACCTAAATGCGGAGTAAAACTGCGGTTTTCTTTAGATAAGTTCACCTGTTGCGAGCGTTATCATGGGTTTCCACAGCCTTTAAAACATATTCTGCACAATTATAATAATATTATTCATTATTTTTTACAATTACCTATTTTTGCTTAAAAACCGACAAAGAGTCCTCAATTTTAGCTAATTTATCAACTGCTATCTCGTGCTTTGCACGTATTTCATCAACAACTTTTTGCGGTGCTTTTGCAATAAAGCCCTCGTTTGAAAGCTTACCTGCAAGCATGTTTATGTCTTTTTCACATGCGGCCTTTTCCTTTTCAAGCCTTGCCACTTCTTTGTCTGCGTCTAAAAGCTCCATCATAGGTATAAACGCACGGGCACAAGACGTTACAACCTGCACCATGCCGTCAGTGTTGCCGCTGTACTCTGCCACAATTTCAACGTCTGTTGCAAAGGCAAATTTTGCTATGTACGTTTCACCTGCCTTAAACGGCGCCCCGTTTTCTGTTTGTATAATTATGGAAGTGCGTTTTGTTGGGTGTGCGCCCATTTGTGCACGAACGGCGCGCACTTCTTTTATAAGCTCCATAACAGCGCTAAAGCCGCTCTCGTCCTCGCTGAAATCCAGTTTTTCTTCATAAACAGGCCAGCTTTCAACCATAACGCTCTCGCCCGTTCCGGGCAGTGCGCTGTAAATTTCTTCTGTTATAAACGGCATAAACGGGTGCAAAAGTTTTAGCGTTTGAACAAGTACGCTTACAAGAATTTGGCGTGCGCTGTCTTTTTCTGCCTCGTCGTCGCTGTTAAGGCGCAGCTTTGCAATTTCAATGTACCAGTCGCAGTAAATATCCCAAATAAAATCTTGCACTTTTTGTGCGGCTAAACCCAGTTCGAACTTTTCTAAGTTATCGGTAGCATTTTTAATAAGTGTGTTAAGTTTTGACAAAACCCACCTGTCTGCCATTGTAAGTGATGCACCAAATTCGCCAACCTGAAAATCTTCAGGCAAGTTCATCATAACAAAGCGTGCGGCATTCCAAAGCTTATTGGCAAAATTGCGGCTAGAGAGCACTTTTTCATCGCTAAAGCGCGTGTCGTTGCCGGGCGTTGCGCCCACTACAAGCGTTAAGCGCAGGGCGTCTGCGCCGTATTTATCAATTATCTCAAGTGGGTCAATGCCGTTGCCCAGAGATTTCGACATCTTGCGCCCCTGTGCGTCACGCACAAGGCCGTGTATAAGCACCTTGTCAAAAGGCGCTTTATCTGTGTAAGTAAGGCCCGAGAAAATCATGCGGCTAACCCAGAAAGTTATAATGTCGTAGCCCGTTACAAGCGTGTTTGTGGGGTAGAAGTATTTGAAGTCTGCGCTGTTCTCGTCAGGCCAGCCCAGCGTTGAAAAAGGCCAAAGTGCGCTTGAAAACCAAGTGTCAAGTGTGTCTTCGTCACGGCGCACTTTGCTGCCGCATTTTGCACATGTTTCAACTTCGCTTGTACTTACGGTTATTTCGCCGCAGTCATCGCAGTAATAAGCCGGTATTCGGTGCCCCCACCACAGCTGGCGGCTAATGCACCAGTCGCGCGTGTTTTCCATCCAAAAGAAGTAGTTTTTCTCAAAGCGCTCGGGCACAAATTTAATTTCGCCGTCACGCACTGCTTTAATTGCAGGCTCTGCAAGAGGCACCATTTTAACAAACCACTGCATACTAACAGTTGGCTCTACAATAGTGTCACAGCGGTAGCAAGCGCCTACGTTGTGGCTGTGCGGCTCAATTTCACCCAAAAAGCCGCCGGCTTTAAGGTCTTCAACAATTGCTTTTCTTGCGGCGTATCTGTCAAGCCCTGCATACTTGCCGCAGTCGCTAGTCATTTTTGCCTCGTCTGTCATAACTTTTACAATGGGCAAGTTATGGCGTGCGCCAACTTCAAAATCGTTAGGGTCATGTGCGGGCGTAATTTTAACAACGCCCGTGCCAAATTCCATGTCCACATATTCATCGCAAACAATGGGTATTTGCTTTTCAACAAGCGGCAACATAACGCTTTTGCCGTGTAGGTGCTTATATCGCTCATCATCGGGGTGCACGGCAACGGCTGTGTCGCCAAGCATTGTTTCGGGGCGTGTTGTTGCAAGCTCTAGGCTCTCACCACTTCCCACAACAGGGTATTTAATGTGCCAGAAAAAGCCCTCTTTTTCGCTGTGCTCTACCTCTGCGTCTGATATAGAAGTTTTGCAGTGTGGGCACCAGTTTATAATTCTCTCGCCCCTGTAAATTAGGCCTTTGTCGTAAAGTATTTTAAAAACTTTCAGCACTGCTTCGCTGCAACCGTCGTCAAGTGTGAAGCGCTCTCTGTCCCAGTCGCAACTGCAACCTATTTTTTTAAGCTGGTCAACAATTCGCCCACCGTATGTATTTTTCCACTCCCACGCACGCTCCATAAAGCCGTCGCGGCCTATATCCGCTTTTGTCACGCCGTCCTCGCGCATTTTTTCAACAATTTTCGCCTCTGTTGCAATAGACGCATGGTCAGTTCCGGGCACCCACAAAGCGGCGTAGCCTTGCATACGTTTAAAGCGTATTAGTATGTCTTGCCACGTGTTGTCCATGGCGTGCCCCATGTGCAATTGGCCTGTTATATTCGGCGGCGGCATTACAATTGTGTACGGTTTTTTGCTCTCGTCGCGCTTTGTGTTAAAATAGCCCTTGTCTAGCCAGGTTTTATATGTTTTGTCCTCAACAAGGTTTGGTTCATACGTTTTGTTTAGCTCTCTCATAAGTTACTTTTATTACCTCTTTCAGTTATATATAAATTGCACAAAACCCATGTAGGGCCACAGCCTATCGTGGCCGAAAAAATAAAATAGGTTTTGAAATTCTGCTTATTTTGCGGACATGGCAAACCATGCCACTACACTATATCACAGTTAACCCAGTGATATACCCATACGCCGTGCTACTGTTAGCATGTCGCAAGAATCGGGAACAAGCTTTGTTTTGCCTGCAACATCACTAAGCTGGTTTTCTGTTACAATATTATTTTTCATTGCAACGGCCACGCCGTAGTGCTGTGCCTCAACTAGTTTTGCGGCATACGTGCCAAATTGTGTTGCAAGCACCCTGTCGTATGCAGACGGGCTACCGCCCCTTTGCATGTGGCCAGGCACACAAACGCGTGTTTCAAAGCCTGTAAGTGCTTCAATTTGCTTTGCAATTCGGGCAGTGGCCGTTGACTCGCCGGCTTTAGCACGTTGCTCTGCACGCTGTTTCTTTTTAATTGCGGCCTCGCTTAAATCGTACGCGCCCTCTGCAACTGCCAGAATGGAGAACGTTTTGCCCTCGTCATTACGGCGAATAATTGCATCGCACACATTGTCGATGTTGTACGGAATTTCAGGTATTAGAATAATATCTGCGCCGCCTGCTATACCTGCATAAAGTGTTAGCCAGCCTGCTTTGTTGCCCATAAGTTCTATAACCATACAGCGGCGGTGGCTACTGGCTGTTGTGTGAATTCTGTCTATAACTTCTGTTGCAATGTCAACAGCCGTGTGGAAACCGAAAGTCACGTCTGTGCCCCAAATGTCATTGTCAATAGTTTTCGGCAAGCCTATTATGTTAAGGCCTTCATTGCTTAAAAGCTCAGCAGTTTTGTGTGTACCGTTGCCGCCAAGGCACAGTAAGCAGTCAAGCTTTGCGTCTTTATACGTTTTTTTCATTGCCTTAACTTTGTCAATTTTGTCATCGCCCACAACTTTCATTAGCTTAAACGGCGTGCGTTTTGTGCCAAGTATTGTGCCGCCACGCGTTAATATGCCCGAAAAATCGTGCGAGTTCATAACAGAGTAATCGCCGCGAATAAGCCCGTCGTAGCCGTTGCGCACACCTATAATTTCCACGTCGTCGCCAAACCTGTAATAAAGTGCTTTTGCCGCACCTCTAATTGTTGCGTTTAAACCGGGGCAGTCGCCACCGGAGGTTAATATGCCTACTCTTTTTTTGCTCATTGCAATGCTCCTTTCCGCTGTTTTGAAGTTAAACTGTTTTACGGTTTGTGTATAGATTTAATACTCGTTCTTTGTTTAAATATATTACAAATATAATTAAGCTTAGTATAGTTGTAAATATACCAATATTAAGCCCTTTCGGGTAGTAACTTAAAACTACTTCGTTTTCGCCTTCAATAACAGGCACGCCTATAAAGCCTGCGTTTACTTTTACAATGTCAACGCGCTCGCCGTTAACATAAGCTGTAAAGCCCTCGTCGTACGGCACGCTTACATAGCAAAGTGTTTGCTTGTTTGAGTTTATGCTAAAAGTGTATGCGCTGTTTTCGTATGCGAAATTTTGAACTGAGTTTTCACTTAAGGTTTTTGTGAAACTCTCGAAATCTTGCGCGGCTAAATTCTTTAAATCGCCTGCTGTTAACATGTTGAAATTATATATGTTATCTTCTGCAATATCGTTAGGCAAAACAAGTGCACCTAAAATTGCAATGTGCTTGTCGTCCTCGTCTATTTTGGCGTACTCGGCTTCACTTACGGCGCTGCCATATATAAAGCCCATGCCGGCGAAGTTTTCGTTTTCGTCAAAAACAACTTCTTCGTTTTCGTAAAGCATGTTATATTTACTGCCCAAAAGTGTGTTAAAGCCATAGTCTTCTTCATCTGTTGTGCTGTACACATACCTAGGTATATCGTTGCTAAAATAAAATTCTATTATTGACGGGCTTACAGCGCTTGCAAATGAATTTACAGACGGCGTATTAGTTATTATGCCGGCGTTTATCCATGAATTTTGTGTTTCTATACGGTAATATTCATCGTCTTGTGGGAAGTTTGCAATGTTGTTTAGGTTGAAAAAGTTCTCTGCTGAATGGTTTGGGAATTTCGTGCTATAAAAATCGTGCATATAATAAGTGTTAAGTGCAAAAACAGCTGTAACGTTGAAAAATATTGCCACTGTTAAAAAATGCGTTACATATTTTTTTCGCACACAAAGGCAAACAATTAAAGTTACTGCAATGCCGGCAAAACTTATACCAAGAAGAATGAAAGCGAGGAGCCTATTGGGCATGAATTCTATTAAAAGAACACTGTGCCAGTACATACGCAAGCAGTAAAACCATGCAAAAAGCACGCCCACTATAATAAAGCCGCCTTTAAAACTTTTTTTCTGCTCCAGTGCTTTTGCAGAGGCAAGAGAAAAAATTAGTATGGGCATATAAAACCAGCGCGGGTAATATTCTGCGTTGAATGATGAGAAGGCACTGTTTAAAACAGGAACAAACATAAATAAAATGCTTACAAGCGAAAGAGATGTAACCCAGTTTTTTTTGTTGTTACAAATATAAGCGCCTGCCAATATAAAGCCCACAACGGGCAGGTATGCTTCGGGGGCGTTTGCGTCGGTTGTGGCAATAAAACCCCTGTTCATTATGCTTTCAGACGGAAGTATAAATGCATGTAATAAATTGGGGAGCTGATAGAACTTTAAAAGAAAAATTCGCACAACTTCGCCGCTGAAAATTGAACTTGTAGCGCGTGGGTTGCCTGTTACAAACATTACACTGGGCATTAAAATTACACATGCCATGCCCACGCCCAGCACACTTTCTAATGCGAGCTTTAGAAAAATTTGCTTAGTTATAGTGTACTCTTTGTGCAGGCATTTTACGGCAAAGTATAAAACTAAAAATACAGTGGCGCCGAAAAAAAACACATAGTTTGTAAGCGTTATTATTGCCACCATTACGGCAAATACACCTTTTTTGTTCTCGGTGCATGTTTTGTCCAGAGCAAGGAGTAAAAAAGGGAATAGCGCAACCAGGTCCATAAAATGGTAATAATTCAGGCTTGAAAGCTGGTACGATGAAAAAGTATAAAGCAAGCTTGCAATGTAAGCATACTTGTTTTCGTTTATATATTGCTTTGAGTACATATATGCGCCAAGGCCGCAAACACCGGCCTTAAAAGCTATCATAAGCGGCAATAAATACTGATATAACGAGGGTGGAAACAAAGCGGTGAATAAAACAAAAGGGCTTGCCAAATTGTAGAAGCTATAAGCACCAATAAAGTTTGTGCCAAGGTCGTAAGTTGACGACCAGAAAACGTCGCCGCTTTTGAGGGCGTTGTGGATGCTTGTGTGGAACGATATTTGCTGCAAGTTATAGTCTTCGCCAAGGTAAAACGTGCCGCCGCCCAAAATAAAACCAACCGCGACAATGCACATTCCAAGTGAAAAGCTAAGGAAAAAGGCAATAAATAAACTTTTAGAAAATTTAGGTTTTGCGAGTTTTTTCATTATATTAAACCCCTTAGTGTACTATTATAAAGTATAGCATATTTTGATGACAAAAACAATTGCTAAATACGCAAACAAGACAAAACAAAGCTGTTAAATAACAAAGGCTTTGCAGGCGCTTTTTGTGAAGGCGACTTTGTCAACAGTTACAAAACGGGGCATTGACAAAAATGTGAGGAATGATGTATAATTCTATAAGTGGAACATGCTGTTATAGCTCAGTTGGCAGAGCACTTCCTTGGTAAGGAAGAGGTCGGCAGTTCGAATCTGCTTAACAGCTCCACTTACCTTTCTTTTGCAAAAAAGAAAGGTAAGCCAAAGAAAATGAAACACTTATACGCATGGTTTAGTTTATAGCATATATACTGATTGTATACATTTTTGGAGGGCACAAAATGCCGGATTATAAAGCAATGTATTATTACCTTGCAGGAAGAATGGCGACAACATTAGAAGTACTTGAGGCAACAACAGGCGCACTTGTTACAATTACAGAGAAGATGAAAGAGGCAGAGCGCACCACCGAAGATATGTTTATGAACAGCGAAGAGACTGTTATAAGCATTATTGAGGGTAAAATGAAAAATACTAAGCTTGAAAATGATGAGAATAAATAAAGTATAAACCGCCTACTGAAAATTGATTTTTCAGTAGGCGGTTTTAAAGTGCCAAAAAAGAATATAAAAATATTGCATTACCATATATTGTAGGGGCGGCGTTTCGCCGCCCGCAGGTTAGATGACATTGCACATATAATATTCGGGCGGCCACCGGCCGCCCGAAGCTGCACATAATTTACATGCAAGTAAATAAATGTACACTGCATAAATTTTTGTTTAAAGCAGAACACTACAATAACTTTTTATATAATGCGTAATCAACATCTTTAAACACATTAAAAATTACTTTTATGCTAGCACCGCTTGTAATGCTGTTATTTTCTCCTCCGTCGCCCGCCGTATTGTTGCCTTTTGCATATGCGCTATCACCCAACACTTCAAACACAGCGCCCACAGCTATTTTTGCCGCTTCATCGTTCGGGAAGCAAAATTCGCCCGTTGAAACACAGCAAAACGCAATGCTCTCAATGCCATTTTTTATGGCAAGTTCTAAACAGTTTACATAGCAACTTTTTAATAGCTCACAGTCGCTTTTTCGCAATTTACCGCGTATTATAGGGCCAACAGTGTGTATAACATATTTGCACGGCAAGTTGTATGCGCTTGTAATTTTTGCTGAGCCCGTCGGCTCTTCAAACCCTTGAGCTTTCATCAATTCGGCACACTCTTGCCTAAGCTGTAGCCCTGCGGCAAAGTGAATAGCATTGTCTATACACGCATGGCACGGTATAAAGCAGCCCAGCATGGCGCTGTTTGCCGCGTTAACTATTGCGCCTGTGCAAAGCCTTGTTATGTCGCCTTGCCACAGGTATATATTATTGTGCAAAGAGGTCGGGGCTAATTCTTCTAAGTGAACAGTGCCCTTTTGCGCCAGCTCAAACTGCAAAAATTCATCTTGCACTGCCAAAAAATCATCGCTCAATGGCATGGGCTCACGCACGTTCATAAGCGAGCGCAAAAGCTGAGCTTGTGCGCTGTATGTTTTGTCAAAACTGCTTGCTTGCTCTTTATAGCGTGGCATTTCACAAAGCAAGGTATTGTTTAAAAAAAGAAGTTTTTCTATATCAAACGTCATATTAATTTTTCAAAATCCTCGTTTGGCATTGGTTTTGCATAGAAATAACCTTGTGCTATGTCGCAACCGGCAACTTTCAAAAACTCTGCTTGTCCTTTAGTCTCAACACCCTCGCAAACAGTTTTCAAATTAAGCTGTTTTGACATGTTTAAAATTGTCTCAATAACAAGCGCACTGCTGTCTTTATCAAGGGCTTCTGTCAGCAGGCTTTTGTCAAGCTTAATTACGTCAAAATTAAGCTCTGTTAGAAGTGCTAGCGACGAGTAGCCTGCGCCGAAATCGTCCATAGACAGCGAGAAACCTTTGTTATGCAAGTCAAAGAACAGTTGCTTAAACACCTCTTCATTGTCAATCATAGAAGTTTCTGTCATTTCAATTTCAATAAGGTGATGAGGAATACCATAACTATCAACAATTTGTTCAACTTCATTTGTGAAGTTTTCATCAAGCATGTGCATACGCGAAAAGTTAATAGAAATAGGAAGTTCTTTAAGTTTTTTCTCTTTAAAACGTTTAATTAATTTGCAAACGTTGTGCAACATGTATTTGTCAAGTTCTGTTATAAAGCCCTCTTGCTCAAAAATATAGATAAATTCGTTTGGATAAATAAATTTACCGTTTGGCCTTTGCCACCTAACAAGTGCCTCAGCACCGCAAATTGTGTCGTCAACTAAGCTGTATTTTGGTTGTAAATACACTTTATACTCTTTGCCTTTTAGTGCGTCGTGCATAATATCGCAAATATACGCCGTGTGCAAAATTTGCTTTTTAAGGTTGTCTTCATAGTCGAAAATTCCCTCAAAAGTGCGCTGCTTGCTGAAACTGTGTGTAAGGTCAATTGTGTTTATAATTTCGTTAACATTAGTCTCGCCTAGGGGAATAGAATACCTGCTGTATCTAAATTTAAACGTGCGGCCGCAAACCTCTTTTATTTTGGTGTTTACTTCGTTTTCATATATTTCCTTTATTTTTCGCACATCGTTCAAAACACTTATTTTTGAAAACAGTAAAAATTCATCGGCGCTTATGCGTGCGAACAAAACATCTTTGTTATCTTTTGCCAAAGCGGTAGAAGCCACAATTTGAATTATTTTGTTGCCCATTTCATAGCTTAAAATATTGTTGGCAACTTTAAAATTAATAATGTCTATCTTTACAATGGTGAACTGCTCATTTTTGTGCTTTTCAAGTGTTTTTTGCATTTCAATTTTAAACTTTTTCTCATTATATATGCCTGTCAAGCTGTCACGATACGCAATATTGCTAACTTCTTTAAGGTGGCGCTTGCTTATCATAATCATTCTAAACCATGTTATTAATAAAATAATAACTATTTCAACAAGTAAAAGCGTAGTGTTAAAAATAATGTAATTCGTACTTGACGCTACAACGTTTTCAGGCACAGTTATTATAAGCACCCAGTCTGTGTTCGGCATAGTGGTGTACTTCATTTTATGAACAACGCCCGAAAGAGTATATGTGTAATAGCCCTCGTCTGCCGCGGCAACGTTTAGGCTTTGTAAATCATTAACAAAACCAAACTTATCAAAGTTCATTTCATTTAAATTGTTAACTACATTATCTCCGCTTTTAAGGCCTAAAGTGCTATCGCTTACAGCGATTGTATTACCGGTATTTTCAATTATAAATGTAACACTTGTGCCGTTAAAGCCCGTTTGTAAAAGTGAATCAAGCACATCTTGCGGCACATGCGCAAAAGCAGTGCCAAGCCTTTCGCCGCTTCTGCTTGTTATGGGCGCTGAGGCTATAACTGTGCTCTCACCTGTAAAAGGTGCTGTGCTTACGTGGCGAATTTCGCTGTTAGAACTCTCGTGCATTTCAAAAATTTCGCTGTCTGCCGCAACTTCTTCGAACCCGTTTTTTGTCAGAACAGAGCCGTTATCAAGAACCATGTAAATATGGTTGTACGATAAATTACGCTCAACTTCGCTAAGAAATTTTTCGGCGTCACTACTGTCGCTTAAAACATCTGTTCCTTCAGCAAGACTACTAAAGTTAAAGGCAATGTTTTCTACATGGCTTACATTATAGTTAATAAACATCTCAACAATGTAACTTTGCCTATTAATAACTTCTGTAAGTGTTAATTCAACAGAGTTTTCAAGCGCTTTATGGACATTTCGCTGATATGTTGCAGTACTTACTATTACAACGGCACTAATAAATAAAGCAGCTATAATGCCTCTTGTTGCAGGTGATATTTTCAAAATTATCCTCCCGGTAATTATATTTAAATAAAATTTACACAAAAAAATACATATAAAATAGTTTGCCGCAATTGAATTTGTAAGAATGAACGTTTTTTGTTAATACTGTACTTTGTGACGAACCATATAAGCTTTGCTGCCGTATGCCCACGAAATTTCCTTAACAACACAGTCTTTATTTTCGTAATATCCGCCATTTGAAATTGCCGCTTTAAGTGGGCAAGAGGTGCATTCGGCAACTTTTGAAAAACATTGCCCCGTGTGCAGCTTTTCGTCAGTGTTTTTTGCCGCATCGTTCATAAACAGTGTAGTTTTGCCGCCCTCACTTATTACATAAACGGGCTCGTCAATGTTATTAAGCACGTTAACCATGCTTTGTTTTTCGCTTATCATGTTCTCAATTAAAAACTGGTTTGTTATAACAGTTGAAAGCTGCTGGCAAACGTCAACGAAATTTACCCTAACACGTGGGTTAAGCTCTTTGCCATCTGCAGCGCTTTCAAAAGCGATGTATCCCAGCAGTGCCTTTTTATTTTTCAAAGCAAAAAGGTAAAGGTCGTTTTTAACTTTGCCAAAGCTCTCAAAAATTTGTTCGCCGCTTTTTATAACAGCCAAATTGTTTTGGTCGAATTTATCATAAAGCTTTAAAACTTCTTCAAAAGTTACGCCGCCAATAACAGGCTTGTGCGCTATGTCAGAGCTAAGCCAGTCGTGCGTGCATTTAACACCTGCGTCCCCATAGTCGAACTTTGTTATAAAGCCGCATTTAAAGCCAAACTGTGTGCCAATCATTTGCAAAATAGACTGTATTGTATACTCGGCAACTTTTGTTCCCTCAACAAGGTTGAAAACATATTCTTTTAAGCTGTCTTTAAACTCGCGTATGTTCTCGCTTGCGTCGTTGTGTTTCTTTTTGTCGTTTTCAATATCAGTTCTTTGTGACTTATATTTTACCTGCTCTTCGCCGGTGTAAAATGTAAAGCCATTTTTGCCTTTAGCTTTAGTGTTGTAAAGTGCAATGTCCGCAAAACTGTAAATCTCTTCAAATTCAAAAGAATCATCAGTTGTAGAAATACCTATGCTGGCTGAAATTTTAACAATTTCGCTGTTTTGTTCAAACGTTTTGCTAAACTCGGCGCAAACTTCTTTCGCTTTTGCCTCAAGCACACTTTTCTCGTTATAATTGCGCAAGAACACAAAAAATTCATCGCCGCCAACTCTTCCTAAAATATCGCTCTTTTGAAAAATACTGCGAAGCCCACTGCCAAGCTGCGTTATAACTGCATCGCCGTATAAATGGCCGAATGTGTCATTAATGCTCTTGAAGTTGTCAACGTCAATTATCATAAGTGCGCCGTTTTTTAAAGAGGGGCGTGAAGAAAGCTGCTTTTTAATTTGCGATTCAGTCATCTTTTTGTTGTAAAGGCCTGTCAAACCGTCGTATTGGCCCATACGCTCAGTTTGGCGTATAAAGTCGTATAATTGCACATAGCTTTGCACACGCGCACTTACAATTCTTTCATTAAATGGCTTTGCAATATAGTCAATTGCGCCAAGCTTGAAGCCTTTTTCTTCGCTCTCGGTGTCGTTCAGCCCTGTAATAAAAATAACAGGTATTTTATTATATTGTTCGCTAGATTTTAGCTTTTCAATAATTTGGAAGCCGTCAAGTTCCGGCATAACAACGTCGAGAAGAATAAGTTTTGGGTCACTCTCTTCAAGTTTTTGAAAAAGCTCCTTGCCACTGCTTGCACAAAGTACGTCATATTCGTTTTCAAGAATACCTTTTAAAGCTAGCTGGTTAACTTTACTGTCATCAACTACTATAATTTGGTTCATCATTCACTCCGTTCTTTCGCTAATACGTTGTTAATTGAATAAATATGCAAAAAAACAACGCATTAGTGTAATATTTTACAATTTTAAGCCTAAACAGGGGGTGAAAACTAATAAAAATACTCTTTTATTATACATTATAAATAAAATTTTGTCACCCGAAAAACGGCAAATAATATAAAATTTTTAATTATTACAGTATTTTAAATGTATTTTTGTGAAACTTTAACAAAAAATAAAATTGTTGAAATATTTGCCCGTTTTAATTCGTTTATATATAGAGGAAAGATATAATGAAATTGTAAAAAAGCATAATATTCATTGACATTGTGCTTTAAAGAAAGTACAATATTCACTGTATGTAGTTGTTGTTATTACAATCATACGTCTTTACGTCAAAAATTGAACATTAGCTTATATGAAATTTAGTGGGGAGAATAACATGGAACTTTTAAAACTGGAAAACGTAACGAAGAAAATTAAAAAGAAAACAATAGTTGATAACATTTCGTTGACGGTAAACAGCGGCGAAATTGTAGGGTTTCTTGGCCCGAACGGTGCGGGCAAAACAACAACTATAAAAATGATAATGGGGCTGTTTGGCATAACAAGCGGCAACATTAGCGTGTGCGGCCACAATGTTGCAACTGATTTTGAGAATGCAATGAAAAACGTGGGAAGTATAGTTGAAAACCCTGATTTGTACAAATATTTAACAGGCAGGCAAAACCTTAAATATTTGGCGCAATTTTACGGCCCAAAAGCTGTGGACAGCATTGACAGCGCCATTGAGCTTGTGAAAATGAAAGACAGAATTGACACAAAAGTTAAAACATACTCTTTAGGTATGCGCCAGCGCGTGGGGCTTGCACAGGCACTTTTGCACATGCCGCCGCTTTTAATTTTAGACGAGCCCACAAACGGCCTTGACCCAATAGGCATTAAAGAACTGCGCGAGTTGCTTAAAAGTTTAAGCCAAAATGCGGGCACGGGCGTTTTCATTTCAAGCCACCTTTTAAGCGAAATGGAACTGATGTGTGACAGAATTTATGTTATAGACAACGGTGTTATTATAGGCGAAAAAGCAGTTGGGCAAACAGAAAACGACGAAGTTTACCAGTATACATTTGTTACAGACAATAACAAGCTTGTTCTTGAAAAGTTCAAAGAAATGGGCACGAACTGTGATTTATTGCCCGAGGGCGTGAACATTGTTATGAAAAACGAAGAGATGCCGAAAATTATAAGAGGGCTTGTGAACATGGGCGTTAATATTTACGCTGTTAACAGGGCGCAGCGCTCGCTTGAGCATGATTTCATCACGATGACAACAGGCTCTAAAACACAAATATCTTAAAAAGGGGTGTGAAATATGAATTTTCCAAAACAAATTTTTGCAGAAATTACAAAAATGCTTCGCTCGAAATTTATCATAATTTCGGCAGCGCTTATTTTCTTATTTATTACGGTGGTAACACCTTTATTTACATTAATAACAGGCAGAGACGGCAATAATAACATGTATTATTACGGCTACGATAACGGCGGAATTATT
>CAYJHA010000002.1:0-1420 GCA_964369785.1 uncultured Bacteroides sp. | reverse complement strand
GACGTTAACCTTGAAGAAATTTTTGAGATGACAGAAATAGAAAAAGCAGACGAAATTGCACGCCTTGAAGAGGCGCTTGATAATTTTGATAAACTTATGGTGGATAACGACTTCTCTGTTTATGTTGACATAATGAAGCTTCAATATGAAAATAATATACAGAGCAATTTAGACAGAATAGAAACACTTGAAGCAGACATTATTAACGACCCGTCGCAAGAAGAATATATTTCAGACGAGATTGACCGCCTGCTTTCCGACAATTTGGCAATAGAGCAAACCCAAATACCGGAACTTGACTACCGCTTAGAGCACAACATTATTTACAATGACGGCACATGGCAAGACGAGGCGCTTTCAAGCAAAACAAACAGCCAAAGGCAAATTCTTGAATCAGACCTGTATAAAATGACAGAAGAGCAGTTTTACGAGGACCAATGGAATGTAGACAGATACGGAACGTATCAAGCGTATGAAGAGTCAATTGAACAAAGCCTGCAAGAGGCAGAGTTTGACTTATTTGTTGCTGAAAGTAGCCTTAATTCAAACAAGCCCGACATGGAATTTGTAGAAGACGGAGCAAGGCAAGGCTCGTATGAAATATTCAGCTTCGGCATGATAATAATGATGTTTGGCGTTTTAATTGGCGGCTGGGTTATAGCAAGTGAATTCCAAAGCGGCACTGTGCGCCTTTTGATGATAAGGCCGAGAACGCGTTTAAAAGTTATGTTCTCAAAATTCATTGCAGGCATAGCGCTAATTTATGTTTTGTATTTTGCGGTATTTATAATTAGCCTTATAACACAGGGCTTTACAAAAGGCTTTAGCGACTTTATGTACCCGAACTACACGGCAAGCGGCGAAATTAACTTCTTTATAATGTTCATAGGGCATTTCTTTGCAATTAGCACAGCTTTTGTGTTTATATACACACTGGGCTTTGCTGCAAGCGTTATTATAAGAAACATAGCAGTTGCAATTATTTTGCCTATAATAATTATGTTCGGCTCTACTATTTTAATGGCGTTCTTAACATCGCGCCCACCGTTTGATTTAATAGCATATACGCCACTGCCATATATGAGTATGCAAGATTTCTTTGGCGAGAGCTATACAATAACCGGCCAGCTTATAGAAAAAGGCGTTCCGCTTAGCATAGAACTTGGCATGGTTGTGCTGCTTGTATATTCTGCAATTTTAATTGCAATAGCGGCTGTTGTGTTTAAAAAGCATGATATTACGAATTAATTTATTTGCATACGGTAGAAATAGGGGATAAAGCGCATAAATTTGTAACGTGGCGGGCGGTCACATAGGAGCTGTTGACAAACAAAGACTTTGCAAAAACTAGAGCAAAATTTTTGCCAGATGAAACAAAAAGCACAGGCAATACTGTGTGTATTAACGAGCATTTTTGTGA
>CAYJHA010000001.1:48585-84291 GCA_964369785.1 uncultured Bacteroides sp. | reverse complement strand
ACTAATTTCTAACAACTAACTTCTAACAACTAAACGCTTAGGGGCGGCCAAAAGGAGCTGTTGACAAACAAAGACTTTACAAAAACTAGAGCAAAATTTTTGTCAGATGAGACAAAAAGCACAAGCAATACTGTGTGTATTAATGAGCATTTTTGTGAAATATGACGGAAATTTTGCCGACGCTTTTTGTGAAGTCGACTTTGTCAACAGCTCCCAAAAGGCCACCCCTACAATAATTCAGTGTAAATTAAAATTAATCAACGTTATAGAAACAATCTTTGCCTTGATACTCAGCAACATCGCCAAGCTCGTCTTCAATTCTGATTAATTGGTTGTATTTTGCAATACGGTCTGTACGGCTCATAGAACCTGTTTTAATTTGGCCTGCGTTAAAGCCTACAGCAATGTCTGCAATTGTTGTGTCTTCTGTCTCGCCCGAACGGTGAGAAACAACGCAAGTGTAACCTGCTTTTTTAGCCATTTCCATAGCGTCAAATGTCTCTGTTAATGAGCCAACTTGGTTAACTTTAACAAGTATTGAGTTTGCTATGCCTTTTTCAATACCTTCTTTCAAAATGCTTGGGTTTGTAACAAACAAGTCATCACCAACAAGTTGAATTTTTGCGCCCAAACGGTCTGTAAGTTTTTTCCAGCCGTCCCAGTCGCTCTCGCCAAGGCCATCTTCAATTGAAACAATTGGGTATTTCTCAACCCAGCCGGCATACATTTCAATAAGCTCTTCAGTTGTTTTTGTGCCGCCGCCTGATTTTTTCAGCTCATACATGCCTGTTTCTTTGTTGTGGAACTCAGAAGCTGCAACGTCCATAGCAATGCAAATGTCTTTGCCCGGCACATAGCCGGCTGCTTTAATAGCCTCAACAATAAGTTGCAATGGCTCTTCGTTTCCATCGTTACAGCTTGGGGCAAAGCCGCCCTCGTCGCCAACGTTTGTGTTGTAGCCTTTAGCTTTTAAAACACTTCTTAGGTGGTGGAATGTCTCTGCGCCCATGCGTAAAGATTCTTTAATATTTGTTGCGCCAACAGGCATAATCATAAACTCTTGGAAGTCAACAGTAGAGTCAGCATGGCTGCCGCCGTTTACAACGTTCATCATAGGAACAGGCAATGTTTTGCCGTTGAAACCGCCAAGATATTTGTAAAGAGGCATACCGTAATAATCAGCCGCTGCATGTGCACAAGCCATAGAAACGCCAAGAATTGCGTTTGCACCAAGGTTAGATTTAAAGTCAGTGCCGTCAAGGTCAAGCATAGCTTTATCAACACCGTTTTGGTCTGTAACATTCATACCCATAATAGCGTCAGCAATTGCACCGTTAACATTTGCAACAGCTTTTGCAACACCTTTGCCTAGGTAGCGAGATTTATCACCGTCACGAAGCTCTAGAGCTTCTCTTTCGCCTGTTGAGGCACCTGACGGAACCATTGCACGGCCGAAAGCACCTACTTCGGTTGTAACTTCAACTTCAATTGTGGGGTTACCGCGAGAATCGATAACTTCACGAGCGTAAACTTTGCATATATTGGGCATAATAAAAATCCTCCTGAATTATATTTTATTTTTTTGTAATTGTAGCATAAAAGCCTGTGAAAGTAAAGAGATAAACGCAATTAATACTAAATTAATACAAATTACACACATCTTACACAAAAACATTTTAACATGTAAGTATAATGTATATTTATTGATGTATATTATGGCTTTATGATATAATAAAACGGAGGCGCCGAAAACAAAAAAACTTTGCAAAAACAAGCGCAAAATTTTGTTTTGGCCCCACCAAAACACGAAGAACAAAAAGCGTTTTTGGAGATGATATTATGATTAAAATATTAATAGCTGACGATGAGCCTAGAATTAGAGAGCTTTTGAGAGAGCATTTAACGCACGAGGGCTTTTTGTGCGAGGAAGCAGCTGACGGCGGCGCCGCACTTGTTGCCCTAAACAAAGGCGATATTGACCTTGTTATACTGGACATTATGATGCCGTTTGTTGACGGTATGCGAGTATTGCAAGAGATGAAAATTAACAAAATTACAACGCCTGTTATTATGCTTACAGCACGTGGCGAAGAGTATGATAAACTTGCAGGGCTTGAAGGCGGCGCAGACGATTACATTGTAAAGCCGTTTTCACCGCGCGAGCTTGTGGCAAGGGTAAAAGTTGTGCTTAACCGCACAATGCCGAAAGAACAAAACGAGAGCCAGTGCTTTGTTTTCGACACGCTTGTAATAGACACGGCTTCTCACAGTGTGAAAATTGACGGTGAGCCAATAACGCTAACGCCTAAAGAGTTTGAGCTTCTTGTATTCATGGCAACAAACAGGGGCCTTGCGTTCACGCGCGAAAAAATACTTCAACGCGTTTGGAACTACGACTATTTTGGCGAAGACAGAACAGTTGACACTCACATAAAAATGCTGCGCAGCCATTTGGGCAAATACCGCGCATTTGTTGTAACAGTGTGGGGTGTTGGCTATAAATTTGACCCGGAGCAAAAAATATGAGTGCAAAAAAAAATAGTAAAATAAAAAAAATTGTCCTGCGGCAAAGCAGCATTAAGTGGAAACTTATGCTGTTTGCCGCGCTTCTTTGCGCAGTTATTATAATGCTTGTTTGGTTTATGAATGTTAGGCTTCTTGAGCCTATGTATAACAGAAGTATTCAAAATTCACTTGAGAGCACAGCGCAAAAATACTCAGAGCTTATACAAAAATACGACACTATTATTGACGAGACAACTGTGCTTGGTGTTAACGAAGATTTTTACAACGAGATAAACGAAATTGCAAGCGCAGACACTGCACTGGCAGGTAAGTGCCTTGATATATCGGGGCCGGACGGTGAAAATTTGCTGCACATGCACCAGTTTGCAGGCAACTGCATTTTGCACCCAACACAAAAAGCTATGTTTGGCGGCAGTGACGTTATAAACTGGAACACGCAAGGTACAGTTGCAATGCGCCAAATTGTTTTGGAAAGCGGTGACATGTCGTTAACATTATCGCAAGACGACAAGGACCAACGTGTTGTTGCCGTTAATATAAACAATGAATACACGCTTTTTGTCTCGACTGATTTAGACAGAATTGGCCAAGCGGCAAGCATAATACAAATGCAAATGCCAATTATTGCGGCTGTTGTTTTAGCTGTTGCACTAATAGGTGCGTTTTTATTCAGCAGGCGTTTTTTAAAGCCTATACTTGAAATATCAAGCGCTGCAAAAAAAGTTGCCGCAGGCGATTACACCGCAAAAGTGCACAGCCGCACAAGCGACGAAATAGGTATGCTTGCAAAAGATTTTAACACAATGTCTAACGAAATAGCACGAAGTGCACAGCTACAACGCGACATAATTGCAAACATAAGCCATGACTTGCGCACACCGCTTACATTAATTAAAGGCTATGCCGAAACGCTGAGAGATTTGAGCGGCGACGATAAACAAAAGCGAAACGAACAGCTTAATGTTATAGTGGACGAGACTGATAGGCTTTCCGGCCTTGTTAACGGCGTTATGGAGCTTAGCAAAATGAGCAGTGGCACAAACATGCCAAACAAGATGAATTTTGACATAGCACAGCTTTGCGAGGAAGTTGCAATGCTTTATGAGGATGTGTGCGAAAAACACGGCTACACGCTTGAAATTAACACACCAATGCCGTGCGAGGTAAACGCAGACCCTGAGCAAATTAGCCGTGTTATACACAATTTCATGGCTAACGCACTTCACCACATAGGCGAAGATAAGCTTCTTCAAATTTCATGTTTGCCACAAAGCGACAAAAGTGTTAAAATTGAAGTGACAGACCACGGCGAGGGTATTGCCCCTGAAGATTTACCGCATATATTTGATAGATATTACAGGGCGCGCAAATCGTTCGGCAAGCAGGGCACGGGGCTTGGGCTTTCAATTGCAAAGGCAATACTGCAAAACCACAACCTTGCCTACGGCGTGCAAAGCACACAGGGGCAAGGCAGTACATTTTGGTTTAGCGTAACACAAGTTGGTGCATAGAATCTTTTACGGGAGGGTATTTAAAATGGCACAAAACAAACTATGGGGCGGCAGGTTCCGCGGGCAAGAAGACGCCCTTATGGAAACATTTAACAACAATTTTAAAGAGACAACATGGCTTGTGCACGCTGACATTGAGGGCAGTATTGCACACGTGGCAATGCTTGAAAGCGTGGGCATTTTAACGCAAAATGAAGCCGAACTTTTGACAAAAGGCCTTTGCGAAATGCAAGCTGAAATAGAGAGCGGCGCATTGAAGCTTGAGGGCGACTATGAGGACGTGCACACGTTTGTTGAAACACTGCTTACACAGCGTGTGGGAGAAACGGGCAAAAAACTGCACACCGCAAGAAGCAGAAACGACCAAGTTAATACAGACATGAAGCTTTTTGTGCGCAGTGAAGTAAAAAATGTGCACGAAATGATAATTACGCTGTGCGAAACATTAAAAAACGTTGCAGACGAAAACCCACACGTTATGCCCGGCTACACACACTTGCAACGTGCGCAAGTTATAACAATGAAAGCGCATTTAATGGCGTATCACGGCATGTTCAGCCGTGACGCAAGGCGCCTTGAAAGCGCACTTGACAACATGGACGAATGCCCACTTGGCTGTGGTGCACTTGCAGGCACAACACACGCTATTGACAGGGAATTTACTGCTAAAAAGCTTAATTTTAAGCGCCCATACGCCAATTTTTTAGACGGAGTTTCAGACAGAGACTACGAACTTGAAGCAATTTGCGCTTTTTCAATAATGATGATGCATTTATCACGGCTTGCGGAAGAGCTTATACTTTGGGGCACAAGCGAGTTTAGGTTTATTACACTTAGCGATGCGTACACAACGGGCTCGTCCATAATGCCGCAGAAGAAAAACTTTGACGCGGCAGAGCTTATACGCGGCAAAACAGGCCGTGTTTTTGGCGCAGTGCAAGGGCTTTTAACGCTTATGAAAGGCCTGCCGCTTGCGTATAACAAAGACATGCAAGAGGATAAAGAGCTTTTTTACGACGCACTTTGCACCGTAAAATTGTGCGTGCCTATAATGGAGCGCATGATAGCCACTATGACAGTGCACCCCGAAAACATGCGTAAAAGCGTGAAATACGGCTTTTTGAACGCCACAGAAGTGGCAGACTATTTAGTTGCAAACGGCGTTGCATTTAGGGACGCACACAGCATAGTGGGCAAAATTGTTATACGCTGTGAGGACGACGGCTGTGCAATAGAAGATTTGCCGCTAGATGTGTTAAAAACATACAGCGATGTTATAAAAGACGATATTTATAAATTTATTGATTATGATGAGATATTAAAAAAAGGCGTTAAGAGCGAAATGCTTTAGGGTAAGGTTGTAGGGGCAGCAATTTTGTTTGCATTGCTGATATTTGTAGAGGCAACTCTTGCGGGTGCCTGAGGCTTTGCACCTCGCTGCTAAAAATTAACACTTAATCACTATTCACTATTACTTATTACTTTCAAAAAATCCTTTAGCGGGGTTAGTGAAGAGTGAATAGTTAAAAAGTAATAAGTAAAAAAACCTTGCAGCTTACGCTACAAGGTTTTTTGGCGGAGAGACGGGGATTCGAACCCCGGAGCACATCTCTGCACTACACGATTTCCAATCGTGCGCCTTCGACCAACTCAGCCATCTCTCCACAATATTATTTACTGCAAACACAAGCATAAACATGCAATAAATACTCTTAATATCATATAAAAAATAAGCCTGTTTGTCAATACTTTTAATGTTTGAAATTAGTTTTATCATTTGCATATGCAAAACAAATAATTTATAATAAGAAATATAATATGCAAGCACTTGCACTATAACAAGGAGTTGTTGACAAAGCCGCTTTCGCAAAAAACGTCGGCAAAGCATTTATATGTCAACAACTCCAACAAAAGGGGTACACACAATGCTTTTTGGCAGAAACAACGCAACATCGCCCGAAAATTACGACAATAAAATTGCCGCGCTAAAGCACCGAATTGACAGCACCGACGCCGTTGTTATAGGCGCAGGCTCAGGGCTTTCCGCCGCCGCAGGGCTTTTATATAGTGGGCAAAGGTTTCAGCGCCTTTTTGCAGATTATATCGAGCACTACGGCTTCAAAGATATGTACTCTGCCGCATTTTACCCACACAAAAGTTTGGAAGAATTTTGGGGCTACTTTAGCAAGCACATACTATACAATAGGTACGAGCAAGATTTAAACAGCACCTACTCAAACATATTAAAGCTTGTTGAAAACAAAAATTACTTCGTTATAACAACAAATGTTGACCATATTTTTCAAAAATCAGGCTTCGAAAAACGGCGCCTTTTGTATACGCAGGGTGACTATGGGCTTTTTCAATGCTCTGTGCCGTGCACTAACGAAACATACGACAATGAAGAAATTGTGCGTGTAATGGCAGAAAAACAACACGATTTTAAAATACCGACAGAGCTTGTGCCCCACTGCCCAAAATGCGGCGCACCAATGACAACTAACCTTAGAAAAGACAGCACGTTTGTAGAGGACAGCGGCTGGCATAAAGCCTACGGGCGCTATGAAGATTTTATTAGAAAAAACAGCCGCAGTAACGTGCTTTTTCTTGAATTCGGTGTCGGTTTTAACACGCCGTCTATAATAAAATATCCGTTTTGGCAAATGACGTATGCAAATGAAAACGCATTTTTCGCATGTGTAAATTCAAGCGAGGCAGTGTGTGCAAAAGAGATAAAAAACCGCGCTATTTTAATAGAAAACGACATTTGCGAGGTAGCTTGCAAACTAGCAGAGCTCTAAATATTTAATTTTAAATGGTGTCAAATTATAAATTCGCTTTTATTACAATGTCAATTTTTGTGTAATAACAATCTTTTTTTGGCGGTGCGCCCATAGCAGTTAAGTTAAATAAAATATCAAGCGGTTTTGCACCCTGATATTCAGGCTCTTGGCAAATTGTTGCCGCTATAACGCCTTTTTCCAGCATTTCTTTTATGTCGCCCGTGCAGTCAAAGCAAATAATAGTCGGCTTATTTTTAAGCTTTAAGCTTTCAACCATGCGGCAAGCGCCAAGCACACCCGATGACGCTAAAAATAGTGCGTCAATATTTGGGTTGTTTTTGAACATTTTTTTTACAATAGCATAGCTCTCAAAATCATCATCACTGTTTTCAGCAACTTCAACTATTTCAACGTTAGGTGCATGTGCACGCAAATATTGTTTAAAGCCTGCAACACGCTGTGTGTGGCAAAGTATATCTTTCGAGCCTAGAATTACACCAACTTTTGCTTTGCCCTTAGTAAACAAGTTCATAAGGCCGCCTGCTGTTTCACCGCTTTTATAGTAATTGCTGCCTACATACGCAGTGCGGTTTGAGTTCTCAATGTCTGTGTTAACAGTTATCACAGGCACACCGCTTTCCCTTGCCGCCTTTATTTTGGCGGCAATTTTTTGTGTGCTGTGCCCTGCTATAACTATTCCGTTCGTGCCGCTAAGTAAAGCTTTATCTATAAGCTTGCACTGGCTGGTTTCGTCTTTAAAGTCGCTGTGCAAAATATCTACCGTAACATCGTACTCTTTAAGCTCTTTCGCCTTTTTTTGTATACCTGCCTCCACTTGTTTAAAAAATGGGTTTGCGTTTGGGTTAAATAGAATATACGTAAAGCGAATATTGCGCTTAATAGCGGCAAGCGCACGTGCCGCTTTGCTTGGCGTATAGTTAAGCGAGGCGGCAATTTCGCGCACTTTTTGCGCTGTTTGCTCGTTTACAACGCCCCTGCCGTGAAGCACCCTGTCCACAGTGCCGCGTGAAACACCTGCCATTTGTGCAATTTGTTTCATTGTTGCCATAATACCACCACCTGTTACGAAAATTATATCACCTAAAAAAGTAAAAAGTCAACAAAAAACATCAATTACCGTTCACGTGCACGTTTTTAACTTATGATTTAAGTTGTTTTCTACAAATTGAAAACGTTATTATTGTGCAACATTACAAATTAACAGCGCTTTATTGACAACTAAACAAAAAGTGAATTATAATTGTTTAAGTGCACGTGCACGCTTTTAATTATTTTTGCTAAAATATGTTTAGGAGGAACAAAGTTTGCTTTATATTGGAATAGACCTTGGCACTTCTGCAGTTAAATTACTGCTTATGGACGAAAAAGGCGCTATACAAAAAATAGTCTCGAAAGAATACCCCATATGTTTCCCACACGCAGGGTGGAGCGAGCAAAACCCGGCCGATTGGCTTAGCGGCACTGTTGAGGGCATAAAAGAACTTACGGCCGAGTGCGACAAATCAAAAGTAGCCGGCATTGGTGCAGGCGGGCAAATGCATGGGCTTGTAGCACTTGATAAAGACGACAACGTCATTCGCCCTGCTATATTGTGGAACGACGGCCGCACCGCAAAACAAACAGACTGGCTTAACGCGCACATCGGGCAAGAAGTGCTAGCAAAGCACACAGCAAACATTGCGTTTGCAGGCTTTACCGCAACAAAGCTTTTGTGGATGCGCGAAAACGAGCCCGATTTATTCGCAAAAATAGACAAGATAATGCTTCCTAAAGATTACATAAATTACATGCTGTCGGGCGTTCATTGCACAGATTATTCCGACGCTTCGGGCACACTGCTTTTAGACGTTGAGAACAAATGCTGGAGCGGTGAAATGCTGAAAATTTGCGGCATAGACGAAAGAAAAATGCCTAAATTGTACGAGAGCTATGACGCAGTGGGCACACTTACAAAACAAATGGCGCAAAAAACAGGCCTTAGTGAAAACGTAAAAATTGCGGCCGGCGCAGGCGACAACGCCGCGGCAGCCGTTGGCACGGCAACAGTT
Organism: uncultured Bacteroides sp.; assembly: GCA_964369785.1. Classification (GTDB taxonomy): domain Bacteria; phylum Bacillota; class Clostridia; order Oscillospirales; family Ruminococcaceae; genus Ruthenibacterium. Next base: position 75,402 of record CAYJHA010000001.1, on the reverse strand, counting down.
GGCGAGGGCAAGTGCAACATTAGCCTTGGCACCTCGGGCACTATTTTTATATCGAGCGATAATTTTGGCGCTTCGCCAAACAATGCGCTACACTCTTTTGCACATGCAGACGGAAAATATCACCTTATGGGGTGTATGCTCTCGGCGGCGGCGTGCAACAAGTGGTGGCAAAACGACATTGTGGGCACGAAAGACTACAAGGGCGAAGAAGCGAAAATAACACCGGATATGCTTGGCGAAAACAGCGTTTACTTCTTGCCGTACCTTATGGGCGAGCGAAGCCCGCACAACAACCCCCACGCACGTGCAGTTTTTGCAGGCATGGCTATGGACACAACACGTGCGCAAATGACGCAGGCAATGCTGGAGGGTGTTGCGTTCGGCATGAGGGACTCGCTTGAAATAGCACGTGAAATAGGCATAAATGTTACACGCAGTAACATTTGTGGCGGCGGCGCAAAAAGCGCACTGTGGAAAACCATATTTGCAAATGTGCTGAATTTAGAGCTTGACACGGTAGAAACAGAAGAGGGCCCCGGCTACGGTGGAGCAATTTTGGCGGCGGTGGCATGCGGAGAATTTGACAGCGTACAAACAGCGGCAGAAAAGTTTGTTCGGGTAAAATCCACTGTAAAGCCATGTGCAGAGCTTGTCGAAAAATACGAAAAACAATACAACATTTTCAAGCAAATTTACCCTTTGATGAAACCTATATTTAACGCACAGCAGTAAACAGTGTAAATATTCTCTATCCTCTTTAAGATATGTCTACACATGAAAGGACAAAGATAAAAATGAAAATACACAGCATTTACGACAAAGAATTTGCGCCTTTCGGGCGCGTTATAAGCGGCTTTGACACAGCGGAGCTTGTTGACATTTTGTGCAATAAAACACCACTGCCAAAGGCTGTTCAGTATGTTGCCGAAGAGCCCGAGCTTCAAAATTCAAAAACAGCAAATGCGCTGAAGACGTCACTTTTTGGCGGTATGCCAATGCAATTTGGCTGGTGCAACGGGCACAATACAAAGCTAAACTGCCTTGAATACCACCGCGACAGTGAATTTAACCTTGGCACAGAGGAGTTCATTTTGCTTTTGGGACGTCAACAAGAAATTGACAATTTCACGCTTGATACGTCCAAAGTTAAGGCATTTAAAGTTCCTGCCGGCGTGCTTATTGAGGTGTATGCCACAAGCCTACACTATGCGCCATGCCACGCAGACGCACAAAAGGGCTTTAAAGTTATGGTTGCGCTTACACAGGGCACAAATGGCCCAAAACCCGAAATTTGTGTTCAGTCAAAAGAAGACGAGCTTTTAACAGCTTGTAACAAATGGCTTCTTGCACACGCTGAAAGCAGTGCCGCAAAAGACGGTGCAAAAGTTTGTTTAACAGGTGAAAATATTGATATAGCGAATATTATTTGATTTTATTTAAAATAATTATAAGGAGAATACATTATGATAACAAACATACCAAAAGTTAAAATGGGCATTATTGCCGTTTCACGTGGGTGCTTCCCCGTAAGCCTTGCCGAGCGCCGCAGAAACGCCATTGTTAAAGCATACGGCGAGGGAATTTACGAATGTCCCATAAGCGTGCAAACAGAGGTTGAGGCAAAAAAAGCTGCCGATGACGTTAAGGCAAACGGCGTTAATGCGCTGTGTGTATACCTTGGCAATTTTGGCCCCGAGACTGCCGAAACTATGATAGCCGACTTTTTCGACGGCCCAATAATGTACGTTGCCGCCGCAGAGGGCGATGGAGATTTGTACGACGGGCGTGGCGACGCATTTTGCGGTATGCTTAATTGTAGCTACAACTTAAATTTGCGCCACAAAACGGCGTATATTCCTGAATACCCCGTGGGCACAGCGGCAGAAGTAGCCGAAAAAATGCGCGAGTTTGAGCCTATTGCCACGGCAATAGTTGGCATGAAAGGGCTAAAAATTATTGCGTTTGGCCCACGCCCGAACGACTTTTTGGCTTGCAACGCACCAATAAAAGCACTGTATGATTTAGGCGTTGCGGTTGAAGAGCACAGCGAGCTTGATTTGCTTGTAGCCTACAACAAGCACAAAGATGACGCACGTATACCCGCACTTGTAGAAGAAATGCGCGCAGAACTTGGCGCAAACAACAAGTACGAGGGCGTTTTGCCTCGCCTTGCTCAGTACGAGCTAACACTGCTAGACATCATGGAGCAAAACAAAGGCACGCGCGAATATATTGCATTTGCAAACAAGTGCTGGCCTGCTTTTCAAACAGAGTTCGGCTTTGTGCCGTGCTATGTAAACAGCCGCTTCACAGGCAGGGGCGTGCCCATAAGCTGTGAAGTTGACATTTACGGCGCACTTAGCGAGTACATAGGAATATGCGTTTCGGGCAAAGAAGTTACACTGCTGGATATAAACAACACAGTGCCTGCTAGCATGTACGAAAAATCTATAAAAGACAAGTATGATTTTGCACACCCTGAGACGTTCATGGGCTTCCACTGTGGCAACACATGCTCAAGCCTTCTTAAAAACCCACACATGGGCTATCAGCTTATAATGAAGCGCGATTTAGAGCCCGATTTGCCCGAGCCCGACATCACACGCGGCACAATGGAAGGCGACATAAAAGCAGGTAAAATCACGTTCTTCCGCCTGCAAAGCACAGCAGACACTCGCCTTAAAGCGTATATTGCACAGGGTGAAATTTTAGACGTGCCGTCAGAGAGTTTCGGCTCAATAGGCATTTTCGCAATACCTGAAATGAACCGTTTTTACCGCCATGTTCTAATAGAAAAATGCTACCCACACCACGGCGCAGTGGCTTTTGGCAGCTACGGCAAAGCGCTGTTTGAAGTGTTTAAGTACCTTGGCGTTGAGGACATTGCTTATAACCAGCCAAAAAGCTTGCCATACGAAAAAGAGAACCCGTTTTTATAAGGCTTTTTGTCAATAGTTAAGGTTAATTCAAAAACAAAAAACAATCGGTGGCATTCAAGCCACCGATTGTTTTTTACTTTACAGCATTTTATAAATCAAGCAAACAACTATTATTTAATTTCACTCAAATACTCATCTGCCGCTATTGCACTTTTTGTAAAGCTGTTGTTTTTCCACCACGCGCAAGCTGCGGCCGCCATTGTCATTGCCGTGCTTACAACTTGTGTAATTTCTTCACTTTCAAACGGAAGCGGGCTTTTGCCCATTGCCGCCAATATTTGGTTTAGCAGTGCCACTGCTAAAGTAATTGTGCGCACAATTGTGCCTGTTTTAACACCATTTAATCCGTTTGGCGTTTGCACGCTTTCTGTTTTACTTTCCAATGCATTTGGCAGTGTGTTTGTATTAACGTTTGTACTCGTTTCATTATTCATATGTTTTTCCTCTTTCCTAATATAATTATGGTTGTGTAGGCTCACCTATTCTTTTTTATAATTATACGTATCATTAAACATCTTGTTCAGCTTTGCATTGGCGCTTTTCACCTTATCTTCAAGGCTGTAAATGCGCTCAATAAAGCTATTGTGCTTATCCATTTTTTGCTCTAAGTTTTTAAGCCTTGTTGTTGTGGTGCCGTAAAATGTTCCAAAACTTAAAGCATATATTAATATTTGCAGCAAAAATTCATTATCAAAACTCATGAACTCACTTCTCCTCTATTTTTATGTAATCCTCGCCTTCCAACTCTATGCACGCCCAACCGCCACAAATTTCGTCTGCCTTCACAAAAGCCCAGCCGTCTTTTGTTTGCAGTAAATCGTATTGCTTATCTTTTTCAAGCATTGTTATAACAACTGTTGTGTCGTCGGTGTTAGGCAAAGTTCTAAGCCGCAAGCCGTTAACAAGCACCGTGGCCTTATAACTTTTTTCTGTTTCCTCGTCGCCCGCTGAAGTTTGTCCTTCGCCAAACGTTCCCTGCTCGTTCGGCACGCCTGCATATGCTGTTGGGTCTTTGCCTGTGCCTGATGATGTTTGGCGCACCTCAAAGTGGACGTGCGGCGTTGGCGGCACAGCGTCTTTCGCGTTGCCCGAAACGCCCATAATTGCAATTTCATCGCCTGTTTTAACGCTTTGCCCTACTTGCACAAGGTTCTTTTCGTTGTGGCAAAAATACAAATAATTTATGCCGTCGCTTGTTTGGTTATCATTTAGTTTAATGCAAACATAATAACCCCACTGCCATGTCAAATTGTTTTTATCTGTTACAATACGCGATGTTACAACTGTTCCGCTTATGCTTTTGCCGTTGTAGGCCGGCATTAAAATTGTGGCGTCGTCTATACCTTGAACATCAATTCCCCCGTGCCATTTGGCTCCACCGTTTCTTGTGTAGCCAAACCTGCTGTAAGAATGCGGAACAACGTTTCTTCCTTTAAATAACATTTTCGCTAACCTCCCCTAATGTTTCTTGAACAAGTGCTCGCAACTCTTGCGGCACCTGGCTTATTTCTCTAAGCCCTTTTTTAATAAGTGTTACATAAATTTTTATCATTTTTATTCTCCACTCTAATTTATTATATGCCGACATATCCAATTGCTCTACTTATAAATTTTGCATATTTACACTTGTGTCACCATTTCATATATTTCAGCAAGTGCAAGTTCCACGTCGGTTAAACTGCTTTCATACTCACTTCTCGCTTCAAACAGTGCATCTTCATAAGCGCTTTGCGCTGCTTCTAAAATGGCAAAGTCTACAATAGGCGCCGCCATTTCGCCCACAAACACAACGCCGTCACTACGCTGCCAGCTTTCTCCCTCAGGCACAAAGCGCATACCCTCAATATACGCTCTGCACTTATCGTCAAAAAATGATGTTTGCACAGTTTGCACAGTGTCTTCGTTTTCTGCCATACTGCACTCAAATTTTGCGTTTAAATATATAGTTTTCAAATAAATCTCTCCTTACATTTATGAAAATTTAATCATCCTTATATCTAAATATGCGCCGCCTGCACTGTCGTTCTGAGCATGTATATTAGCTGAAATTTTTTGCGGCCCCGTTATGTTAGAAATATCAATATTCACTGTTCTTGTGCCGCCACTGACGTTGTGATACGCAGAGCCAAATGCTACATGGCCCGAAATGGTGCTTGGCGCATACACATAATAAGTAACAGTCATAGTTGTAAAAGCCGTTGCATCTATGGTGTAAACTGTGCTTACATTTGTAAACCACGAAGCACCTGCCACAAGCCTAACGCCTGAACTAATATAAGAAAACGTGTTGCCCGACGTTTTTTGCCACCCACCTGTTATGCTTGTGTAATAGTTATTTGCATTTAAAACATAAAGTTCAAGCGGTACCCACTGCCCGTTTTGGTAAATTTTGCACACATTTACTTGTTGCCATGCATTGTTGTTGTAAATATACGCCATTGAAATAGGTAGCAATATCTCATTTTCTTTTAACACATTAATTGTAGTAGGTGCAGAAGTTGACACATAAAAATAAGCTTTGCCCTGTTGTGCAGTAGGTGTAGTAGTGCCAAACGCATAAGAAGTTATTTCAACGCTTGTGTTTAGCCAAATTGTGTTTTCTGTGGGTAACTGCGGCTCGGTGGTGCCACCTATAACACTATAATTTAAAGAAGCACCACCTAATTTAAAATTTAAGCAGTAAACCACATCTCCGCTGTCCCCAGTTTCATTTGTTACATAAAATTGGTAGCAAGCACCTTCTTTCATGTTCAAATAGTCTTCTTCGCCGTCGATTTTAACCTTACACATGCTATCTAAATTAACACAGAAAAACTGGTTTACTTTTGCACTGTATTTTGCCACAAAAATACCGTGGCTGCCAATACCCTCAAGTGTGTTTTCGTCTAAATGCTCATACGGCTGTATTGTCACGTCAACACCAAGGTTTTGCGGGTCATAGCTAGACATAAGCATTAACCCTTCTCTTGATTCAACACCTTTAAGCTCTTGTTCAAGTTCAGCTGTAAGCTGCGTAAACTTTTCACTAAAACTTTGCGTAGGTATTCCTGTAACTGCATCTTTCATAACGCCGCACAGCTCTTCGTCAAGGCGTGTGTCTGTTATATCCATGCTAGTAATTTCGGCTGCACCCGCTTGTTGCAAGCAGTAAGCAATAATAATTTCGTCGTAAAAATCATCACGCACCGGTAGCGGTTTTTCGCCTGTATAGTCGCCGTATTTTACAATTAAGCTAGACAGATTAGCTGTTTTATCAAGCTGTAAAACAATTGCGGCATAGCGCTGTGCAAGCCCACTTCCAACGTCTAACGTAAGTGTTGTTTGCTCTGTCTCTAAAACTGCAACGCCCCAAAACTTTTCTTTTTTTAGCCATGCAAGCCCCGGCTGTACTGTTATATCAAACGCCCCGGCTGCGCTTACTTTGTAGCAATCTTCGCTACAAAAAACGCCCCTTGTCCTTGTGCCCGTAAATGCTCCTATCGCCTGTGCTGTGTACATTGTATTATCTAATGGCCATGTTGTCATAAACTCACCTCTAAAACAGCATTAACTGTTATATTTGTTTCGTATATTATTTTTACTTGTAGAACTTTCGCACTAACGCAAATATTAAACGGCTGTCCCAAAAATAGCGGCAAAACATCTCCCACTTCATAGTGCTTGCCAAAAAGTATGCCCGTTTGTTGCAATGTTGCCGTAACATTAAACGTTTTTTTACTCGCCGCTAAAACTTCTGCACCACGCTCTGTCAATAATGCGTCAATTTGTGCATTTGTATAAGATTTTTCTGTAAAAGTACCGTCACCGTTCGATTCGCTATGCTTTATTGTAATATCCGTTGCAACTGAAAGTACTTCACGTCTCTCGCCATTTTGTGTGTTGTCAACGTGCACCTCTCGCTTGCTTGCGCCGCTGTCTCCGCTTTGCACAATGGCATAATTTCGGTAATCGTCGTCGCTTAAATCAATTGTTAAAGCCTTAACGTTACCTGCACTAAGCGAAAAAAAACCAACGTAACTTTCACTGTTTTTGTCTGTCCTGTCTACGCCGCTGTACACTTTAAATGTCTCAGCCAGCGCACTGTCAACCTCATGCCTAAAGCCAAGGCCCGATGTAGCCGCTATGTTCTTTAAAGCTGTCAAAACAGTTCCCTGTTTGTGGGCTACATCAGCCAAAACCTCAAAGCCTAAAGGCTCTGCAATATTGCAGTTAATTCCCCTTTTGCAGTTTTGTGCAAGTTCCAACATTGCAAGTTCCGCGTTTTGTGTTGTGGGGAAATTTTCCGCTAGCATAATACGCGTATCCCAAACACACGCAGAAAATTTTGCCCGCACCGTAATTTTCGCCTGTGAGTCCTCACTTGTGTAGCTTACGCTGTCTATAACTGCTAAAAGGTGGCTTCGCTGTGTGTTGCAAATATACTTTCCCTCGTTAAAAATGCTTATGTTGCTTTGCGTTTTGCCACACACAAGCTTCACATCTCCAACGTCGCTGTATTCTTCAAGCCACTGCAAGCTTTCTATTGTTCGTACTTCACCCATCCACTGCAAATTTTGCGAATACACATAAAGCTTAAATGCTATGATACTCACCCCCGGCTGTCACAATAATGCATTGCAAATTCGTTTTGTTTTCGTCTGCATTAACCATAAAAATGTTCTCTCCCGGCACAATTTTCATGTCAAGGTCGCTTTCTGGTGAAATAAATTTAAACCCACTTTCAATTATTCCGTCACTTTTTTTGTAAATCAGCGCATTACCGGTATCTTTATCTTTGTCGTGCGTTGAGATTAAAAACCTTTCACCGCGCATCATTGTTTTATTAATGCTAATGAAGCTATTTGTTGTTATGTTATAAACTTTTGGGTTAGTAACTCCTTCGGCTGCGTACACCTCAATTTCAAAGGCCTGTGCCACGTTCCCACTGTTTATAATTGTAGTAAACGAATTTTCAGTAAAGCGTGAAATCCATGTTTCTGTTTGAAACATAAACGGTGTTTGCCACAAAGGGTTAATGCCTGCCAGTATATACGATTTTGTTTCAGTAGATTTAAAATAAGGGTACGGCGCCAAAAACTCGAACTGAAAACCCTGTATTGCACCGCCAATTTCAATTTCAGGTGTCCTTGTAGGGTACCCCTCAACATAAAGCTCTCTGCCGTTATCGCTAAAAATAATTTTTGCATATTCTCCCGGCAGTATACAAGCCAACATTTGTGCACGTGCGGTTAACAAATCTCCGTGCAAATCACCTGTAAACGTAATTTTTTTGCTTTTTATACACTGGCTGCTCACTGTGTCGCCAAGGTTGCTTGCGCTGTGTGACGTTGTAATGTCAACGTCTGTTGCAAGGCCTGCAATGTCAGAAAGCCAAAAATTACTGTCGGGTGCAAATGTTATGCTTTTTGTACCGCATATGTATGTTACAACGGTGCTATCTGTCACGGCAATTTCCTCCTTGCTCTTGTTAAAAAGTCCTCAGCCTGCCTTGTCAGCTCGCTTTCGCTAAGGCTATCGTGTGTGTTAACTGTCATATATAGGTTTGTGGTTGCACCTGCATTTTGCGCTTGGCTATATGCGTTTGCCCCTTGCAGCACCGGGGGCGAATGCTTGTAGTTTAAACCACTGCCCTCAATTCCCGTGCGCATTAACGCAACAATTGCCTCTGCACTGTTTTGCAAAGAAGGAAAATTACCCGCTGTTTTCAGGCTGTTTGAAGAAAATAGCCCACTGTTTGAAAACATAGCCGCAAGTATGTCGTTATTGCTATTTGAAAACTGTGATTTTGCCATGCTAAGTGCCGAGCTCGAAATGTCTTCCATGCTTTTTTTCATTGCAAAGCTTGCACTTTTTGCGCCGTAATTTATGCCGTCTTCAAGGCCGCTCATCATCATTCGCCCCACTTGCAAATCAAACACTTTCGAGGGCGAGTGTATTGCCAGAACGCTTTTTGCGGCGCTAATAGCAGAGCTTACAACGCTTGTAATAGCCGACACAACACCGCTTGCCCCTGCGTAAATTCCGCTTGCAATACCGCTTACCATGTTAATGCCAACTGAGCCAAACGAATTTGACCCAACGCTTGCACTTGCGGCATTTTTTGCGTTTGCAACAGCATTTGCGGTAGCAAAAATTAAAGCCGCATTTCCGCTTACACCGTTTGCAAGTGTGCCCACTATGTTTTGCCCTGCAAAAAATATTTGCTGTGAATTAGAAAAGCCTGCCAGTGTATTTAAAACGCCGCTTAAAGAATTTTGCACTGCGGCAACCAATGTTTCGCCGCTGAATGCAGAGGCAAGTGCGTTTTGAGTTAAAAAGCTTTGGTTTTGCAGTGCGGCAAAGCTTTGCGTTGCACTGCTTGCAATGCTTGATAATGTCGATAGCTTTGTAAAAAGCTCATCAAAGCCTAAAAGCGAGCTTGCGGCAGTACTTAAATTTTCCAGTGACTGTGCAAAACCCTGCGTGTTTAAAGATGTATCAAAAACTAAACTGCCGTCGTAGGCCATTTAAGTTACCTCTTTTCTGAGATTATAGTTTTTCGCCCGTGCTCACAATGCTTTTAGCAAGCTCAAAGCGATGTTTCACACGTGCTATGTTGTAGTTTGCAATTTCCTGCGCGGTTGCGCCACATGCTTTGTTGCCTGCCCTGCCAAAATTATTATCTCGTGGTTTTTTTATTTCAAACTCTCGCTTAATTTTTTCGTAGTAGTCACGCTGCGCTTTATCTTTTATAAGCGATAAATCCATGGCCCTGTAAGCCATTCTTTGTGCCATTGGTGTGTGCGCGGGCAAGTTTTCAAGCAAAGCGCAAAATTTCCACCAGTGCAAAAAATCAATATCCGTCAAGTCAATGCCGTATGCCTGCAAAAAAGAAGAATATATGCACATAGCGTCTTCGTTAAAATCATATATTCGCATAAATTGCTTGCCCGGCGCCTTATTACAATTTATTTTTGTTTTGCAAGGGCCAGCGTAAGCGCCGTTGCCTGTACGCTCATTTTGAGAATTCTTTATTGTGATTTCGCCAAAGTTAGCCGCCGCACCACCGCGAGAATTCTCGCAAACATTGCAAGAATTCTCGCGGCTGTTTTTTAGATGTGCTCTCTCATAAGTTTCCGGCGCCGTTTTTTCAAAAATATCGCCATCGCCACCTATGGTGTAAAACCAGTTAAGCACATCGGTATGCTGTAAAATTTCTTCTTCGGTTTGCGGTAAACGGCTAAAAAGCTGCGATAAGCCAATAAATATTTTTTGCGAGTTAGATAAAGCCTCGTCATACAGTGCACTTTCAAACCTAATCATATTTCTAAAATCGCCGTATAACTTTAAGCCGTCACAGTAAAGCGGCAAGTTGTTTTCCAGTAAAATATTTTTGTGCAAAGCGTGGCCTCCCGCTATTTCTTTGTTCTTTTTGCCGCCTTATTGCTTTTGCCATCTGTGCTTACATTTCGGTTAGGCTCATATTTGGCAAGCTTTTTTTCGGCCTCTTTTGTCGAGTTTTTAACTGCAACCGTTATTTCATCGCAAAGGTCAATTAATGCCGACAGGCTACTCTTTTCGCCCATCAACTTATTACATGTACCCTCGCCAAAAACGTCGTCTATAAAATTTATCACCACATCGCACTCTTGCCGTAAATATTCTGCATATTCTTTAATGTCGCCGTCCGCTTCGTTTTTGCCTTGTTCTTTTTTGTCTGCAATTGTTTTTTGCTCGCTCATTTTTGCAACTGCTTTGTTATACCGCAAAATATCTTCAGGGCAAGTTATGTCAAAATCAAGCGGCGTATTATAAACTGTTAGCATATTTTATAGCCTCTCTTACTCTTCACCATACGTGTAAACGCTTGGCGTTCCTCTAGCCGACAGCACTGCACTTATCCCTGCATTCTCGCCTGCCGCACCGGACGGGTCGCTTTCAACTGCTATGGACACCGTGCCCTTCTCGCCAATACCCGTTAAAATGTTAAAGTACACATACGGTTTAATAACGCTTTGCCCTGTGCCGTACTTCATTCCGTGTGCCATAAGCGCATCCTGAAATTCATCGCCTATAAACCGCTCACCCGTTAAAGTAAAAGTGCGCTGTGTTCCTGTTTTCACTGTTTGCTTGCCTCCGCGCAAATACTGGCTCTCTTGCGTCAGCGTTTCAAGCTCGCCCGACAGCTCTGTCATGCCCTCTTGTGCCACAACATAGTCGCCTGTGGTGGCGGCGCTTTCTGTAAAATCAACAGCTAAAACAAAGTCATCAGCAGTGGTTATGCCCTCAAACGCCGCACTTGGCGTTGCGTCTGCCATTAATTGTGATAATTTCATAATAGTAACTCCTTTACCTTTTTTTAAAATAGACAACTCTGCACTGCATAACGTAAATTCGCGCATTATTGTCATCACCTTGAAAATAACCGCTAGACATTGCCTCCATGCTTTTTGCAGTGCAACCCGTTGGCAAATGCGGTAAATTATTTGCTTTTGTCTTTTCCGATAGCCAATTTGCAAACTCCTCAAAAAAAGCGGCATTTTGTGCATTTTGCTCTTCTGTGTCCGCCTCGGGGTAAGTGGCAACAAGCTCAAAAACATACTGGCGCAAGCTACTGCCGCCCATATATTTTTTCAAAACTTCGTCTACAGGCATTGTGCCAATTGAAAAAGCTTTCATTTTTTTTGGCACACCGTCAATGCCAATAGGCGCATTATCAAACAGCTCGCAATTGTTAAAATACTCACGCAAAGCTTCAATAATGCTTGTGCCTACGCTGATATTTTCGCTAGTTTCTGTATTAACTTTGCTCATCTTACCACCGCCTTTGAACCCGCGGCGCTTGCCGCATTTTGTAATATAACATTTTTATGCCTAAGTTTCATTCGCTCAAACCAAAGCCCACCACGCTGTGCGTCATAGCTTCGGTGCGTTTTAGTGCCGTAATATTGCACACGTGCATAGCTTGCAGGGTACACAATTTTTCCGCTACCCACCTGTGTGTTTGTAAAACTCCCCAGAATTAAGCTACCCGTTTTTTTTGGCGCATACACAGCACTGTAAGCTAAAACGCCGCTGTCTATAACCTTTTGCGCCGCGTTAAATCTTGCTGTAAAATTGCTGTTTATGTTAAGATGCGCCGTAAAATTTGCGCCTTTAAATATGTTAATTTTTTGAGGTGTCAGTTTTAAATTGCTCATTTTTCATTCCTTTCGGCGGTAGAAATTAGAAATTAGAGCTTTAAGCTTTAATCTCTAGGCTCTAATCCCTAATCCCTAATCTCTACTCGCCTAACTCACATTCCGGCAATTTTATAGTGGCGCATATATGGCGTGCCCGTCCTGTTGTCTGTTATCGAAACAACGTTAAACACCTCATAATCAGGCAGGCTCTCACGTGCCAAAGAGGGTACATCAAACGCGACATCACCCCTTACAACAACGTCACCTTCGCTTATGTCAAGGCGCCCGTTTTCGTCGAAAATATAATAGCCGGCAGAGTCTTTCATTTTGTCCGTTCTCTCAAAATCAGCCGAATTAAAAGAAAGCTTTTCTTCGCCTGAACCAAATAGTCCACTTTCAACAAACTGCTGCGCTAGCTCGTTTATAAACACACGCACTGTAAACCTGTCATACTTACTGCTAGAAAGTGTAGAGTGTTTACCGCTAAACCAGCTAACATTTTTTATAACAATGCGTGCCCAAACAAAGTCTTTCTCTACGCTGTCATATTTTTTGCGGTAAACAGTAATATTGCTGTTAGCCCTCATAACCGTCCACCTCTATATAGTCGTTCATTTTGCAGGTTGCTCCACTTTTTGCAGCACCCCTGTACCTAAGTGGGTGGTTAATGGGCAAATACATGTCTGCCGCAGCGTATATTTTTGCAGATAGCATATTAAATGTTGCGTCAGGGTCTGCGTAGTCCACACGGTAGCCGTCTGTTGTCTCGCTCTTAACTCCTGCATTTCGGCTCTCAAAGCTCTGTGTGCCGTCCCATAAATAAAGCACGTCCGCACATGCACAAGTAGCCATTTTCACACTGTCGCTAATGTCTGCCTCGCTTTTAATTCTGCCGAAAACTAAGCTGTCAATGTAAGCGCCGGCATGCATTGCAAAGTGGTTCCAGCTAGCCTGCGGTACGGTGTTTCCACCGTACTCGCCGCTGTAATATGTAAAATCTGCGTACATCATGTTAAGCACTCCTTTCAAGGCCTAAATTTTAGGCCTCTTTAAGCGCAATTGAAATTGCCACATCGGCGCTTGCAACGCTTGCTGTGCCATTTTGCGCCGCATAACCTTGCATCTTCACGCTGTACGGGTAGCTTCCGCTTGTAAGCGTAAATACAGCTGTACCTGCGCTTGATGTTTTCTTACGTGCTCCGTTTACGTTAATTATTGCGCCTTCAACTGCGGTTTCACCGTCTTTAACAGTAAACGTTACATTCTCTGTTGTAAGCGCACTAGACGGCTCTAAATAAGCAAACGGCACAAACGTTCTGTCTTCGTTAAGGCGTGTTGCAGGGTTCGGCAGTGCCCAGCCCATGCGGAACACAACGCGTATTGCAATCATGTCTTGCTGTGCCAATGCGTAAACAATCTCTTTTGTAGACGGGTCAACAATTGTTGCTTGGTCTAAAATTTTAACTGTAACATCTTGGCGTATAGCGTAAACAGCCTGTGAAAAATCGCCTGCTATCATCTGCGCAACGCTAGTGTCAAAGCTTCCGTTTTGTGGGAAGTACATAGGTGCACCACCCAAAGCATAAGGTGTCTCGCCCTGCATAGACGCCATAAATATCGGCGAATTGTCGCTGTCTTTAATGCTGCGAAGTTTAGCGCGAGTGTTCATTGCGGCAAGCACGCCCGTAACAGGGTTGCCGCCTGCCTCAACTTTTGAAAGCAAACCGCTTTCCGCCATAAGCAAATCATACGTAATGCTACCGCCGGAGCAAGCAACGTTGTTGCCGGCTTGCCTTGCAAGTGTTACAATGTCGCTTTGCCACTCTGCCGGCCTATTCACGCCGAAAATTGCGGCGCTGTCTATGCGCTGGCCAATAGCCTCTGTAACACGCGGTGTAACCTCGCCAACTATGTCAAAAGACGCATCATCTAAAACAGCTTCGGGCAGTGGCACAATAACAGCCAATTCAGCCGCTGTAAGGTACACATTTTCCCATTCTTGGCGGCTTGTCTGCTTAATGCCGTTGTCGCCGTTTACCCAGTAAGCCATTGGCAACAGGTCTAAAACGGGCATTCTTGTTTGCTTGCTCGTCATGTTGGGTAGCCTGCGTGCAAGGCGCAAAAAAGCGCTTTCTTTTGGCACGTCTTGAAAAACAGTATTTTGTACTTGCTCTTGAATTAAAGCCTCTGCGGCCTCTCTTGAAATAATATTACTCATGTTTTTCTCCATTCTTTTAATAGCGTTTTATGTATAAACGCCAAAATTTAATCTTTTCCAAACAAGGCACGAATTGCGCTGTTCGCCTCATCATTTACATGCGGGCGTGTTTTTGTTACGCCTTGTGCGGCACTGCAAAAAACAGGTGGAGTGCTGTCGCTTTCAAACAAAAAGCCGTGCGTGTCTTTTAATTGTGCAATTTGCTCGCTAAGCCCACTAAACTCGCCGCTGTCGGCGCTGTAATTAATCTGTTCAAAATTTAAATGCGCCTTTACGGAAACAGCCTCTTTTGCGCCGTGCAAAAAAAGTTGCTCGCTTAATGCATTATTAAATTTAAATTCGCTTAGCGTATCTTGCGCCTCTTTTTTCGCCGCCTCAACAATGCTCTGCCACTCAGGGTTATACCCATTCAGCTTTTCCTGCGTTTGTAAAAGCTCTGCTTGCAAAGCTTTTATGCTCGCTTCGCTGTCGCTCACAGCAGTTTTGTGCTTTTCAATGTCACGCCCGTGCAATGCCATAATTTTGTCAACACTGTCGCCCGCAATGTTAAGTTTTGCCAAATCTTCACGTTTCATTTAATATAATCTCCATTCCGCCGCAAGCATAAAAGCAAACCCTCACCCTGCGGCTTGGTGCAGTTTATGGTCGCCCTTGCGTGTTAAATTTAAGCTACATTTACATTTTAGCGTATGCTTTTTTACGTGGTCGCCCCACAGCGCTTTCTAAATGTAAACTCAAACCGCAACTCACACATTTTCGCATTTATTCAAGCTGTAAGCCGCAATGCAAAAATGTTACCTTGTGCATATAATAAAGTGGAATAGGGGCACAGTTACTTACAAGTTTTGCTTTTTTGCACAAAAAACGTGCTAACAAACTTTGTTAACACGTTTTATATATAAATATTTTACTCAGCTCATACTGTTTTGTTTTCGCCCTCCATATTAAGCAAAAACTCTTTCATTTCAAGCCCACCTGCATATCCTACAAGTTTCCCGTTTGCGCCTATAACCCTGTGGCAAGGCACTATTACAGTTATTGGGTTTTTATTGTTAGCCATGCCAATAGCACGGCTGGCTTTTTCGTTGCCCACGGCTTTTGCTATATCTTTATAACTTCTTGTTTCACCGTAAGGAATGTCGCAAAGTGCGCTCCACACTTTAACCTGAAAGTCAGTACCTGTTAATTTATACGGCACATCAAATTGCTTTCTTTTTCCGTCGAAATATTCTAAAAGCTGTGTATATGCTTTGTCTGTAAGCTTTGTTTTTGTTCCGAAATCGGTTATGCTTTCATCAAATATCTTCTTAAAAAAGGTAATGTTACCGTCATCATATTCCATTTTAAAATAGCCTAATTTTGTTTCATAAATTGCAAATTTTTTCATTGTTTTATGCATTTTCGATATGCCGCAGGGGACATATTCGCCCTTTCTTTAAAAAATTTGTAAAAAGCCGAAAGGCTACTAAAACCTACTGAATAAGCTATGTCAATTACTTCATTATCTGTTTGCTCCAACAGCCTTATAGCTTCCTTATATCTCAATCCATTTACATAGCCGCTTGGCGTTAAACCATATTCTTCTTTAAAAACCTCCACCATACGTTTACGTGAAAGGCCTAGTTTGTCTATTTGTGTATTTAAACTCTCTGCTTCTTGAAACATATCGTCAATAAGCCTTTTAAGCTTTTCGGCTATTTCTTTCATTGGCTCGTAGCAAAGCAAATCACTTCTGCATCTTTTGCAAGGTCTGTATCCGGCTTTTTTCGCTTCCTCTGCTGTTTTGTAATAAGCTATGTTTTCAACCCTCGGCGCTTTAGATTTACATGAGGGCCTGCAATAAATACCTGTCGATTTTACTGCATAGAAGAATACATTATCATAACTTTCATCGTTTGAAATTATAGCATCATACATTTCATCAAAAGTCATGTTAAATTCATTAACCATGCTTTTACTACTTCCTTTTCATAGATTTTATAATTTCTTTTGTAGCTTTATCTACTTTTAACGATTCTCTTATTTTTTGTAAAGCCTTATTAAATGTTTCATCATCTAAATTGTTATCTTTAAGGTATTCCATTGTTTCGGTAGGAAAATTCACAAAGCACACTTGCAAACACCATGCAACAGCCATTTTTACATAATAATCATCGTGTGTTATAACATCACAAATAAATAGCACATCTTCAAGATATTGTTTTTCAATAAAGTGGAATAAAAGCATAACAACAGCAAATCTTATTTCATATGCTTCGTTTGACCGGTGGTATCGCTGCAAAAATTTCCACACGCGTTCTTTATGGTTTCTCGCAATTTTAAGCTCATTGCAAAAGCTGTCGCAAAGCGACCAGTTAGTAATTTTAGGTATAAAAAGTGCTATTTGCTCTAAGGTCACTTCAATATCTTCACTCATGTTTCCAATAATAAGCGCTTTTAGCATAGTTTCCTCAAAATATATATCGCATGCATTATCTAAATATTCAATGGGGCTGTCTTTCACAACTCTTTTAGCTATTTTTCGTATCTGTGGTATTCGCACACCTATAAGGTTGTCACATCCGGGTATAAGTGAACTTGCAAATTCTCTGAATTTCTCATCACTAAGTTCAAATAGCTCACGCCTAATTTCAGTTTCTCTTTCATACATATTTTATCACCTATTCTTATTATACATTAAAAACAAAAAAATTCTTC
Source organism: uncultured Bacteroides sp. (assembly GCA_964369785.1). GTDB lineage: Bacteria > Bacillota > Clostridia > Oscillospirales > Ruminococcaceae > Ruthenibacterium. Next base: position 58,387 of record CAYJHA010000001.1, on the reverse strand, counting down.
CTAAAATTGCGTATTCAATTTTATAAAAAAATCAGCACATGTTCGCTATATAGTTTTAATAATAACTTATTAATAAACAAAACACAAAAGAACAACCGGCAGCTTAAACACTGCCGGTTAAAATTATCTTTTTAGGGCTAAGCCAATTTTTCAAAAAAGCCTAAGTGCTTAATTGCCTTTGCGTGAATAGCCGCCACCGCCGCCGCCACGCCTTGCCTCCGTGCCTTTGCGAAGGTCAGAAATTTTCTCTTCACTTCTTGTTTTAAACTGGCTCATCATCTCTTCAAACGTCATTTCAGACTGCGGCGCCCCCGGTGCTTTCGGTTGCCATACACGCCCTGTGTCCGCACGTTGTGTGCGTTTTGGCGGTTTTTGCATTGTGCGCTTAATGCTAAGTGCAATTTTGCCGTCCTCTACGCTAATCACTTTAACTTTTACATCTTGCCCCTCGCTTAAAACGTCAGACAAATTTTCAACATAGCTTGTCGATACCTCCGAGATATGTACCATGCCCATATCACCCTGCGGCAAAGCTACAAATGCACCAAATTTCCTAATACCTGTAACTTTACCATCTAAAATGCTTCCTACCTCAACTGCCATGTAATAAAATGGCTCCTTTCCGGTTTTGCGGGCTAAATTTATAGCACCCCGCTGTTTTAACTCTTTTTGCGTTAATTGCTTCAATTTAAATTTTCTTGCAAACAAGCTGCTGTGCAAGCGTTATTTTTAATGCATGTTGTAACAATAAATTAATTAACAACATATAAATCAATTTCTATTCGCCCGACATGTCTACAAAAAAACGTTCGCCGGGCAATGCATAGCCAAGTTTGTCTCTCGCAATTCGCTCCATGTAAGCGGCCTCATCGTCGCTCTCTACTATTTGTGCCAGCTCTGCATTAACTGCAACTTGCGCCGAAACTTCTGCTGTAACTTTCTCAAGCTCACGCTCTTTTTGGCTTATGCTAATTTGTGTTGTTATAAGTACAAACGAAAAATACGCAATAATGCACAGCAAAATAAACGCGCCAATTAATTGCGGTATATTGCGCCGCTTTTTCTTACTAATGTGCATAAAACGCTCTCCTTTTTTACAATGTTGCCTTATTATAACATGCGCTAATATTGGCTACAAATATCAAACATACTTGCATATAATGGTTTTGTACTATGAATTATACAACACATTGCCTGTGTTTTGCAAGTGTGTTTTTGTGCTTTTTGCCCGTTTTGGCCTTATTTTCTTCATTTTGCCAAAAAATTTTTTTGTTTTTACATAAAAAGCACCAAAAAACGGCGATATAAACTTAGCACTAAAAGTGTATAGCGGTTTTTTTATATAACTAAAAAAGCTATTCACGCGCACTTTAGCAGCATTTGAAGTATTCAAAACTGCGTGAAGTGCGAAATGCGTAAAAAGCATATAAGAAAAAACAGCGCTCACAGCAGTGTACCAGCGCATTATTCCGCCCTCAAACATACCCACCGCCGCACTGCGAAACAACACAGCTGCAAAAATAAATGTAGCAACATCGCATATAGCGGCATACACGCGTTTTGTGCCCAAAAGCGCTTTAATGGCACTGTAAAAAAGCGCAACAATAAGCCCAACCCCAAGGGCCAAAAAAACGTCCCTAAAAGCACCCCCGGCAGATAGTAGCGCTATCATTCAGCGCACCAGCCTTTGGAAGAAATTGCCCTTTTCTTGCTTTGGCTTTGTATACTGAATAAACTCAATATCGCCGGTAATTTTAACCTCACCTTTTTGCACACTCAGCTCGCTTACGTGCATGTTGCTGCCGCCAACATTCATCATGCCAAGGCCCGTTTCTAAAACAACGTCCTGCGCGTCATACGATATAATGGCAGTAACTCCTGTTGCGCATAAAGCGTGCCTGTTCTCTAAAATTATATTGTGTGCGCTAATTTGCGTTTTTGTCTCAGGCATATAATGCACCCTCCTTTGCAATATTCTACCTTAATATGTATGCAAATCAGTGGTGCTTTTATGCCATTTTATTCAGAAATTATTGTGTACATCTCGCGGGCAATGTCTTTGCCAACAGGCACATTTAAAGACACAACCTTCACTTTCACAGGCTGTTTTCCGAAAGCTATCTCAATCTCATCGTCTATTTTAACGGTGTAGCTTGCTTTCACAACTTTTCCGTTCACAGTTATGCGCTGTGCGTCGGCGGCTTCGTTTGCAAGCGTGCGCCTTTTAATAAGCCTGCTCACTTTTAAAAATTTATCAATTCTCATTTTAATCTCCATTCTGCGCACAGCACAAATAATTTAAAATAATCTCTTTATAAAATAAAGATTACATCGTGTCAAAAAAGATATAGCGTTTCGTCATTATGACGAATATCAAAAGTTTTACTAAATTTTTTTCAAAAAATTTCGGGTTCTTAGGGCAGAGCCCTTGCGTTTTCCGCAGAAAACGCAAGGGCGAGCCTATATGCTAGCCCAAAACTAATGAAAAATTCACAGTTTCAGGCAATCAATAGAACCGCCCCTACAGTTATTCAGCTGTTATTTAAAACATAAATTATTTAGCAACTGCGTCTTTCAAAGCTTTACCAGCTTTAAATGCCGGTGCAATGCTTGCCGGAATTTGAATTTCTTCTTTTGTACGTGGGTTGCGGCCTACGCGAGCTTCGCGTTTGCGTGTTTCGAATGTGCCAAAGCCAACTAGTGTTACTTTGTCGCCTGCTTTAAGTGCATTAGTAATGCCCTCAATCATAGCGTTAACTGCTTTTTCAGCGTCTTTTTTGCTAAGCTCTGCATCTGCAGCCACTTTTGCGATTAGTTCAACTTTTGTCATTTTAATCTCCATTCTGCCACTTATACGTCAGCACACATGTTTACGAGCACTTATAAGCGGCCGCTAAGTGCTTCAATGCGCCGAGTTAACCGCTTTTTTGGCGGCGGTACGCCTAATTTATAATCATTAGCGTGAATGCACACTATAATTACCAAAATAAATTAAATAGTTTTAAGCCTTACAAGCAATTTTAAAAAGCGTCTAAATCTTCTCGCCTTTATTTACAAGTGCCTTTGCCTGCTTATAAAGCTCATCAAGCTTTTGCGCGCTGCAATTGTTTAAATCAACGCCCTCTTTAGCCGCAAGCTCTTGTGTCATTTTAAAGCGCTGAATAAACTTTTTTGTAGAAGTGCTAAGCGCAAGCTCTGCGTCGCACTTCAAAAACCGCGCAACGTTTACGCAGGAAAACAGCACATCGCCAAGTTCTCTCATGGCCTCGTCTTTTTCGCCACTTTCAATGGCTTGTTTCAACTCGTCAATTTCGCTGTCAAGGTCTTTAATTGCACCGCTCACATTTTCATAGCAAAAGCCGTGGTTTGCCGCGCGCTTTTGTATTTTTTGAGAGTACATTAAAGCAGGCAATGACGCCGGCACGCTGTCTATATCATCAGCAGGTGCAGTGCGTTTTTTCTCGCTTCGCTTAATTTCCTCCCAGTTTTTCAAAACTGCGCTCGAAGTGTCAGCCGTTACATCGCCAAAAATATGTGGGTGACGTGTTATCAATTTTTTGCAAATGCCTGTTGTAACGTCCTCAAAGCAGAAAGCACCGGTCTCATGTTCCATTTGGGTGTGCAGTGCAACTTGCAACAACACATCGCCCAGCTCTTCGCACAAAAGGTGTTCATCTTTTAAATCAATAGCGTCTGCCACTTCATATGTTTCTTCAATAAAGTTTTGCCGTATTGACTCATGTGTCTGCTCTTTATCCCACGGGCACCCGTGCTGCGGGTGGCGCAATTGCTTTACTATGTCGAGTAAATCGTCCATAGAATATTTTTGTTTCATTACCATTTCGGTTTAATCAAATACATGTAATTTATGTGGTAATTACATTATACTTGCTACCCTCTCTCACTTGCAAAATTAACAGCCATGCAATACATTCTACCCCATTATTGTACAATTTGCAAGTGTTCATGCCATTTTTTTTTAATTAAATTAAAAATTCTTTAAGCATAGAGTCATTTGGCACAAATTTTTTATCAATTTGTGTGCAAAGTTCAAAATTATTGCACAAATTATTAAAAACTTCACTGTAAGCGCTGTTTGCCGCAAGCTTACCGCGAAACTGCAATACATACGGTGCAAGCGTACAAATTTCGTACGCAAAACTTGTGTCTAAAAGCATATTGGCCTCTGTTTTAAACACTTTAATGTTTCTATCCTCGCCTATGCAAACACCGGGCCACATACTTAAAGTTTTTTCTATGCTGTGCCCACGTGTGCTAATGTCTCGCACCATTCTTCTGGCAAGGCGTATGTCTCTTGTGGGCAAAACACGCTGCCCGTCGTTTGAATATTCCTCACGCATACCCGCGTAAATTTTAAACACACCACGGCGTGGCACAGCAGAGGTAAGTTTCGGGTTTAATGCGTGTATACCCTCAACAATTAGCACACCATCGTGCACTTCTATTTCAATTTGTGTGTCTTTTCTGTGCTCTGTGTAAAAATCAAACTCGGGTATTTTTGTTTTCCCATGCGAAAACACCTCTAAAAGGCATGTGTTTATGCTCTTTAAATCAAGCGCGTCAACGCTCTCATAGTCGGGCGTGCCGTCTGCAAGGCGTGGGTAATCTTCAATGTTTTTAAAAAAATTATCAAGCGAAATAACATCAACATTTAGGCCGCGCTGTTTAATCTTTTGTGCCAGTTTTTCGGCAGTCGTCGTTTTGCCGCTTGCGCTGGGCCCCGTTAGCATAACAATTTTTACACCACTTCCAATTATGCTGTTTGTGGCATTGTTAAGGCGTTCATCATACAAATTTTCACAGTAAGCAATAAACTCATTTGGCACTTTTGCAGCAACGTTTAAAAGCCCTATTTCAACAAGCCGTTTAGGTATCCAAATCATAAAAATCGTCAACTCCCTTTTTTCGCTGTTTAATAATTTCAAAGCGTTCTGTGTATTCGTGTGGGTATTTATGGTTGAATATACGCGATATTTCGCCTGTTTTCGCGTTAACAAGTTTCGTTACACCGCCTGCACCCGCGGAAATAATAGTGTGCATTTCCTCCATAATAAATATGTTGTAAAGCCCTGTAAATCCTTTTTTTGCATAGCCTGTGTTTTCTAAGTTTCCGGGCGTGCTTTTTTGCCTATACAAATAATACGGCTCGTAATTTTCAGCCGCTTTAGAAATAACATCGTGTGCCGTCGCCACCATTTTCTTTACGTCCTCAGTCTGTCTGTCAGCACTTTTTGTCACAAGGTCTGCCGCACGTTTCAGCGTAAGTGTGTGCACAGTTATGTTCTCGGGCGCAAGTGCCAAAACGCCGCTCAAAGTGTGCTCAAACCCATTTTGTGTGTCGCCGGGCAAGCCTGCTATAATGTCTGCGTTAATGTTATCATGCCCCAGTTTTCTTGCTGTCTCAAAACAATTTATTATGTCTGCGGCTGTGTGTTTTCTACCTATATTTATTAAAACATCATCGCACAATGTCTGCGGGTTTATAGATATACGCGTTGCACCGCCGTTTTTTATCACTTCCAGCTTTTCAGCGTCTGTACAATCAGGCCTTCCGGCCTCTACCGTATACTCTAAAACGGCGCCAATGTCAAAGTTGTCGCTAACTGTCTTCATAAGGTCTCGCAACTGCACAGCGCTTATAGCCGTTGGCGTGCCACCGCCTATGTAAATGCTCATAAGTTTAAGGTTATTGCGCTGTGCAATACGGCTAATATGGCGCAGTTCCTCGTGCAGTTTTTCAAGGTAAGGCGCAATTAGTTTTTGCGTTTGCGCAAGCTGTGCAGATACAAAACTGCAATAGCTGCACCGTGTGGGGCAAAACGGTATAGAGATATAAAGGCTATACGGCCTTTTGTGTGCGGCATTTAATTTCATAAAAGGCTCTTGTACGTCTGCTATGCGTAGCGCCAAATTAAACTTTTCGTCGGTTACAAAAAAATCATCGCAAAGGCGCTGTTTTATTTGCGTTTCGCTAAAATTATTGCGGCGCATGTCGTGAATAAGGCGCACAGGGCGCACGCCCGTTAACATGCCCCAAGGCGGCGCCTGCATACGCTTACACAGCAATTTATACAATACAAGGCAAACTGTATATTCTACGCGCTTTTGAGCAAAATCCTCAGCAGAATACTCATTGCTTTGCATTGTGCCAAAAACAGGGTTGCTGCCATTATTGTCTGGCAACACATCGCTTATTTTCAGCTTTTCAATGTGGCAATTGCCGCCTTGCCGCACGCCGCAAACTATTTTGCCGCCGCCCACACGCACGTATGCGGCATTTTTATAAGCCCTTGCGCACGGGTACGCTTTTGAAAGGCAAGATGTGTGCAAAAACATGCGTATTAGGTGCTCTGCCTCATAAGCAGATGACAGCCCTTTTATATAAATGTGTGTCATATTTGTCTAAAATACGGGTTGTGCAATATTTCATCTTGCAAGCTTGAAAAATCTGCGTGCCCCGGCAAAACTTTCGGGTCGCCTTTAATTTCGGCTTTTATTTTTGCAAGGCTTTTTATTAATTTGTCAAAATCTCCGCCATCTAAATCACAGCGCCCAACTTCGTGTTTAAACACGGTGTCACCTGTGAAAAGCAAATTTTCGCTCTCAACATAAAGGCATACACTGCCATTTGAATGGCCCGGTGTTTTTAGAATTTTAATCGAAATATCGTCAAGTTTTATAACTTGTCCGTCCTCATACAAAAAGTCGCAATCTCCTTTTTCAAGTGGAAAAAGCCTCTCGCTCTTGTTTTTAGCGTCGCCCTCGCCTATATATATTTTTGCACCGCAATGCTCTTTCAGCTGTTTTGCAGCTGTAATGTGGTCATAGTGCCCGTGTGTCAATAAAATGTGCGTAAGCTTTGCACCTTGCTCATCCAAAACGTCTGTGTACGTTTTAGCACTGCAAGCCGGGTCAATAACAGCGGCATTACCGCCGCTTGAAATAAGTAAAAATGTGTTAGTACATAGTGGCGCATCGCCTAAAAAATGGTAATATTTCATACGTCTCTCCTTATTCGTGGTGCTTTTTTTATGCTGCCTTTTTCAAAGTTTTTAAAATTTTCGTTAGGCCTCTCCGTTTTAAAAGTGCACCCAAACAAAAACTTTTCAATTAAAACCAAGTCATCGGCTCCACTCATCAGTGTCAATTACTATCGTCACAGGCCCATCGTTCACAAGCTCAATTTGCATGTCTGCACCAAATTCGCCCGTCTTTATTTTTTTAATATTTGTAGCTTTCAATTTTTCCACAAACCGCTCATAAAGCGGTATGCTCTCAGGTGGCTTTGCGGCCTGTATAAAGCTAGGTCTGTTTCCTTTTTTTGTATCTGCATATAATGTAAAGTTCGAAACAACCATTATTTCGCCGCTTACTTGCTCCGTGCTCAAATTAAGGTTGCCGTCCTCATCGTCAAAAATTCTAAGCCCTGCACATTTTTGCGCTAGCTTGTCACAATCGGCAGTGGTGTCGCCTGTTTTCACCCCAAGCAAAATTAAAAGCCCCGCGCCTATTTCTCTCGTTTTTTCGCTGTTTATAGTAACCTTAGCGCTTTTAACGCGCTGAATTACGGCTCTCATTTTTGTAACCCCCCTACTTTGTTTGTGCCCTTACAACACTTGTAACGTTTTTAATTTTGCCAAGCTTTGTTATTACGGTGTTCAGGTGCTCTGTGCTGTTAATGCCAATTGTCATTGTCATAAACGCGCGCCCACCCGACACTTGCCTAGCCGACAAAGAGTAGCACGGAATTCTCATCTCTGATATAAGCACCGCAACATCTGCGGTTAAACCGTTTCTGTCCATAGCCATAACCTCAAGTGTCGATTTAAAATGCTCTTTCGTTTCTCCACCGCTCCATGTAGCAGATACCCAGCGGCTTGCGTCGTCCGATTCAAGCCCCACCTTCACATTCGGGCAGTCTCTTTTATGCACTGAAACACCGAAACCTCGCGTAACAAAACCGACAATTTCATCGCCCGGCAGTGGGCTGCAACATTTTGCAAACTTAACAAGGCAGTTACCTATGCCCTCCACCACAACACCTGCTGTGCCCTTTTCATTTGATGTGCGTATTGGCACCGTTGTAATTTCGGTTTGCGCATTCTCTTTTTGCATACGCATATAATCTTCTTTTATGCGCACCATCAAGCGTGAAAGTTGCAAACCGCCGTAGCCCAGTGCCCCAAACATCTCTTCTTTAGTTTTAAAGCGCTGTTTTCGCGCCTGCTCTGCCATAAATTCCTCGTACTTATCGTCGGGAATATTAACAAAGTTGCGCCGCATTTCTTTTTCCAGTGCGGCCTTGCCCTCTATTATATTTTCTTCTTTGCGCTCTTTTTTAAACCAGCCGCGTATTTTGTTGCGCGCTTCACTTGTGGCAACTATGTTTAACCAGTCTCTGCTGGGCCCTTTATCTTTCGAGCCTGTTAATATCTCTATAATTTCACCCGTCATAACTTTGTGGTCAATTGGCACAATGCGGCTGTTAACCTTTGCGCCCACCATTCTGTTGCCAACGGCGGTGTGTATGCTATATGCAAAATCTATTACAGTTGCGCCCATTGTAAGGTTTATAACGTCGCCTTTTGGGGTAAATGCAAAAACTTGCTCGGGCAAAAGCTCGCTCTTCATGTCTCGCAACAAGTCGCCCACGTCCTCGTTGTCTCGTTGGCGCTCAAGTAGGCGGCGCACCCACTCAATTCTCTCATCAAGGTTATCTTTAGTGTTAATTTTAGCTTTGTACTTCCAGTGTGCCGCAACGCCGTACTCCGCCGTTTTGTCCATCTCAACAGTTCGAATTTGCACCTCAAACGGCACACCCTCTGTGCCCATAACGGTGGTGTGCAAACTGCGGTACATGTTCTGTTTTGGTGTTGAAATATAGTCTTTAAACCTACTAGGTATAGGGTGGAACATGTCGTGTATAAGCCCAAGTGCATAGTAACACTCACTCAAAGTGTGCACAATTATTCGCACAGCATAAACGTCGTATATCTCTTCAAAAGTGCGGTTTTGCATGTACATTTTTCTGTAAATGCCGTAAACACTTTTTACCCTGCTTAAAATTTCACTTTCTTTTATAGCGTTGTCGTGCAATCGCTTTTCAATTTTTTGTGTTACATTCTCAATAAATTTGTTCTCGTTGCCGTTTTTTGTCAGCTGTGCTGTTATCTCTGCATAACCTATTGGGTCAAGGTATTGTAGGCTTCTGTCTTCCAGCTCTTCTTTAATGTTGCTCATACCAAGGCGGTGCGCAATTGGCGCATACACTTCCATTGTTTCAAGCGATTTATCGCGCTGTTTTTGCTCAGGCCAAGCGTCGCCCGTTCGCATATTGTGAAGCCTGTCGCACAGTTTCACAAGCATAACGCGCACATCTTTACTCATAGCAAGAAGCATTTTGCGCAAGTTTTCCGCCTGTCGCTCTTCAACAGACGAAAATTTAATAAGCCCAAGCTTCGTAACTCCATCTACAAGAAGCGCCACATCTTTGCCAAATTCGTTTGTTATTGTTTTAAGCGATACAGCGGTATCCTCCACCACATCGTGCAAAATAGCCGCAATAAGCGTGTCCGTATCCATGCCCAAATCAACAAGAATTGTGGCAACAGCAAGCGGGTGGCTTATATAGCTCTCGCCGGAAAGCCTCAGCTGGTCTTTATGCGCTTCGTTTGCAATGTTGAACGCTTTTTCAATACTTTTCATATCAAATTTGCGCCCGGATTTATTTAGTACTTGTAAAAAATCATTATATTCTTGCGATTTCAAAATTGACCTCCGC
>CAYJHA010000001.1:40978-48485 GCA_964369785.1 uncultured Bacteroides sp. | reverse complement strand
GTGTTCGCCCTCTTTGCATTTGCAACCTGTGTTCGCCCGTTTAAAATTCAAAACACAATTTTTATTTCAGCATCATCATAATCGGCGCCTTTTCCAGTTCTTTTTTCTCACTGCTTTGTGCCGCAACAAACATTTCCACGCCGTTTTCGTCTGTTTGCATTTTTAACAGCTCAAGCTCACAAAACGCCTGCAATGCAACAAGAATTTTGCCTGTTCTATGTGCACCAAGTTTGAAAAACACATGTCTTAAATCTGCACATTTTGCACCGTTTTTAACAAACCTATACACATCGGCGGCATCGCTTCTCTCGGCAGTAAGCTGCTCTTTTTGTGCGCTTGTAAGCTGTGCGCCGCAGCTAAGTGCATCAAAAAGTTCTGCTTGCAAAACAAATTCATCGCCCATTGTCGCCGGCTTAATGTCTTTAATTCTGCCCGAAAGCATGGCACCTGCCTTGCCCTCATACACCGATAAACTCACAACAACATCAACTGCATCGCCTTTATTATAACAAAAATTCACAGTGCTTTGGTTAAACATTACAGCATAAAATATAGCATTTTTTTGCCGCAGACGAAGCCGCGTATGCTTTCCGTCTGTAACAGGGTAAATGTCCTCTATGCACGCGTTTTCAAGCAAAAACAGCGGCGAGGGGTTTCCGTGCCCGTATGGTGCAAGCAAGTTTAAATCATTTACATCGTCCGTTGTTATTTCGTCTAAGCTTATGGGCGCATCAATTTTTAAAGGCATTCGGTGCAAAACACCGTGCTTTTCAAGCGCCCATTCGTTTATTTTTTTTCTAAACTCTTCAATGTTTTCGCTTGCAATGCTCAGCCCTGCGGCAAGCTCGTGGCCGCCAAAGCGTATAAGCAAACTTTCACAATAGGCAATTGCGCTGTAAAGCGATACGCCACCTATACTGCGCCCCGAGCCCTTACCCTCACCGTTTTTGTCAATAGATATTATAATTGTGGGCTTGCCAAAGCGCTCTGCAACTCGTGAGGCTACAATGCCAATTACGCCTGCATGGTAATCTTCATGCGCCACAACTAATATTCGCTCTTTTTCATAATTGTTGTCGCTTTCAATCTTTTTAAACACGCTATGTGCAATTTCTTGCTCTGCCTTTTGTCTTGCCGCATTTTGCACATCAAGCTCTTGCGCACGCTCTGCCGCTTCTTCTTCATCTTCACAAAGTAGCAGCTCTAAAGCGGCAACAGCACTGTCCATTCGCCCTGCCGCATTTAACCGTGGCGACAAACCAAACGCTATATTCTCTGCCGTTATCTCTTTTTCGTCAAGCCCACTTGCGGTAATAAGCGCCGCAAGGCCTGCTCTGTCGGTATTATTTATAAGTTCAAGCCCGGCTTTCACAATTTGCCTGTTTATGCCTTTCAAGTCCATTATATCAGCAACAGTTCCTATGGCAGCAAGGTCGGAATAATACGGCAACATTTCGCTTGCACTGCAACACTCAAGTGCGCAAATTAGCATATACGCAACGCCTGCACCGCAAAGGCATTTAAACTCGCTATCCTCGCCGTCAAGCTGTGGGTCAACAATCGCCGTCGCTTTCGGCAGTTCTTGCGGCGGCAAGTGGTGGTCTGTAACAACTACATCAACGCCTAGCTCATTTGCCCTATCAATAGCCTCATTTGCTGAAATACCTGTGTCTACCGTAACAATAAGCTCTACCTTTTTTGCATGAAGCTCTTCTATTGTGTAAGGGAAAAGCCCGTATCCATCGTCTTCTCTGCTTGGCAGTTTATAATACACATCAGCGCCAATTGAATCAAGATATGTATAAATAAGCGCAGTTGAAGTTACTCCGTCCACATCATAATCGCCAAAAACAACAATGCGCTGCCTGTTGTCGACAGCGTATAAAATTCTATCTACTGCTTTGTCCATGCCGGTCATCGCCATAGGGTCGGGCATGTTTTCTTGTTCAAGTAGCATATCTTGCGCTTTTTGCGGCTCATGCAAATCTCTGGATATAAGAACATCACACACCAAATTCGACAGTTCATATTCACTTTTCAGTTTTTCACGCAGTTCCTTTTGTGGGCGGTTAACTTGCCAAGGGCGGTAATACATATATTTTGAACCTTTCCGTTTAGTTTGTAGCTATTAGTTGTTAGATGTTAGTAGGGCACGCATTGTATGCGTGCCGTTGCCTCGAAAATCACAACTAAAATAAAATTGTTTACATTGTACAACGCCGACACCATCAAAACAAAGCGCCACTGTTATAAAAAGCAGGCTTAAAACTTTGCACAATTTTAAGCGCTGTGTTTAAGCCGTCTGTTGCGGCGCTCATTATGCCGCCTGCGTAGCCGGCACCCTCACCACACGGGTACATTCCGTTTATGTCAGTGCTCTGGCCGTCGTCTTTTCGCGCCATGCGCACAGGCGAAGAAGTTCTCGTCTCAACGCCTGTTAAAACAGCACCTACACCTGCAAAGCCGCTTATATTTCTATCAAATGCAAGCAAGCCTTGCCTTAAGCTACTTGTAAGCTCCTTCGGGAAAAGCCTGCCTAAATCATATTCAGCTGTGCCAAGAGAATACGACGGCACAACGCTATTCACATTAAGTATACTCTCGCCTTTTATAAAGCCGTGTGCACTTTGTGCAGGGGCACGGTAATTGCCACCACCGGCTAAAAACGCACTTTTTTCAAGCCGCTCTTGAAAAGCTATTGCCTCAAATGGGCCTGTGTTAAAATCGTTTGCATTAAGGCTAACAACAACTGCGGCGTTAGCATTCTTGCCGCTCCTTGCGTGGTAACTCATTCCGTTTGTCACAACGCTGCCGCTACTGCTTGCCGCCGCAACAACACTACCGCCCGGGCACATGCAAAATGTATAAACACATCTGCCGCCACTCACGTGGTGAGACATCTGGTATTCACCCACCGACAAAGCCGGGTGCCCTGCCGCGTCGCCGTAAAGCGCTGTGTCTATATGGCTTTGCAAGTGCTCTGCACGAAAGCCAACACTAAACGGTTTCACTTCCAGCGCAACACCGTTATCGCCAAGCATTTTAAAAGTATCTCTAGCCGAATGGCCTATGCACATTACCAAAACATCGCACGGCGTCTCACCGCTCTGTGTTATAATATGCGTCACTCTGCCGTTTTTTTGCCTTATGCCGGTAATTTGTTCATCAAAAAAAACACTTCCGCCAAGTTCTATAATTTCTTTTCTAATAGACACAATAACATCACGCAAAATATCAGTGCCTATGTGGGGCTTGTGTTTATAAGCAATATCTTGCGGTGCACCGTGCTTTATAAGTGTATCTGTAACATATTTGCACAGTGGGCTTTTTATGCGCGTTGTAAGTTTACCGTCTGAAAACGTACCTGCTCCGCCCTCGCCAAACTGAATGTTAGACTGCTCGTTCAAAGCGCCGTTTTTTTCAAACTCTTCAACGTGTTTTATGCGGTTTTCAACTGCTGAGCCACGCTCAAAAACAACGGGCTTAAACCCGGCGCGTGCTAATAGCAATGCACAAAATATGCCTGCCGGGCCAAATCCACATATTACAGGGCGGCTTTTTAGCGGGGTGTTACCTGTTACAACCGAAAAGCCCTCTTGTTTTGTCACTCTCACGTTAGGTGCTTTGTTTTTTAACGTGTGCTCTATATTCTCGCTGTGCAAAAACACAGCAACAGAGTAAACAAGCGTTGGTGTTTTACGCCTTGCGTCCACCGATATTTTGCTTATATTAGCGCTTTTCACAGCTTCTTTTGGTATATTAAGTAATTTTATCGCACTGTCAATTGCCTCTCTTTTATCGGCAGAGAGCGGCAGGCGAATTTGGCTAACCGTTATCATTTTCGTCGCCTTCACTTGAGCTGTCGCTGTCGTCGCTTGTGCTGCTATCACCACTGCTCGAGCTATCATCAGCGCCCACGGCTGAACTTGAAGTGCTTTGCTCTGACGGTTTAATCTCACAAATTATAGTGTAGCTACCTGTTGCAAATATTGTTTCACCCGATGTCACCGTTATTTGAACAGGAATGTTTTGTTGTCCACTCGACACGCCAAGGTTAGTTGGCGAGAAGTCTACAACAGCAACAACGCTTGTGTCTGTAAGTTCTTCAAGTTCGCTAGCAAGGCCAACAAGTATTACGTGGTTAACCTGCTCGCTCGGGAAAGACACTTCAATGCCATCAGGCACATTTCGCGTTTGAATTTCTGTAACCGTAACCTCTTTTGTATCAAAACCGACAGTTCCGGTAAAATTCACCCTAACTGTTTGCAAGTTGTCAACATTTTTTACATTTTCAGGCAGTTCTATATGCAAAACAAGTTCGTCTTCTAAATTAAACGTAGCCAAATCAATTATACCTGCACTTATTGACTGCAATGAGTCAATTTGAGACGACGGCCCTGCAATTCGTATTGTTTTACTGCTAAGCGTAGTGCCAAGCACAGCAGGGTCAAAGCCGGACGGTACGCCCGTAAATTCAACTGTAAGCGGCAGTTCTTTTATCCTATAAATCGGCACAGTAACTTCTACTTGCTCAATATCTGCCGTTATCCCCGAAATATCAACAGTTTCGCCGGCCTCGTCGAGGTAGGTAAGGCGCGAGGTAACAATAGCGCTCTCTTCGCGCTGTTCTTCAAGCGAAACATTTGCCACTACGCTCGATATTTTATCAATCGACTTTTCAGGACCTGTGAGCGTAACAGTTTGCGGTGAAACAGCAGGCACGTCCATGTAATACCCCTCCGCTGTTTCAACACCTGTAACATTAACGGCAATATTAAACGTGCTTTCGATAAATTTATCAAAAGTAAGGTCAACAAACCCTAAGTCATCATCTAAAATTTCAAACTGCTTTGTGCCTGCATTGCGCACAACAAGGCGCAATGTATAATCACCCACACCTTTAATGCTAGCATAATCAGGGTACACAAGAATATCATTTTCGGTAAGGCCTGCAAGCACAGTGCCATCACCTTGCACTTCAACTTCTACGCTAGTCAAAGCGGTCTCAATTATGCTAAGCCCCTGGCTTGTGTATGCCGCTTCGTTAAAAGTGTAATCAACAGGCACGAAAAACGACTTTGTACTTCCGGGCTCTATTATAGTTACAACCATAAACCAAATAAGCACAGCAATTACAACTGATAAAACTGCTGTACCCTGTTTTGTGCTTAACCATTTTTTAAAGCTGAACCGCTCCTTTTTATTGTTCGTCGTCTGCACGGTTTTTCCTCCATATTGCCCATTTATGTTGTTTTTTCGTCTCGTCTTCCGGTGGCACAATATCATTTTCTAACATTCTAAAAAGGTTTTGCCTTTCAAGCCGCCTAACTAAAACGCCATTTTTTACAACCGATATAATGCCTGTTTCCTCGCTAACCACTACTATAATAGCGTCGGAATTTTCACTTTGTCCAAGCGCCGCACGGTGGCGTGTGCCCATGTCTTTGCCTATCTCGTGGTTGTTTGAAAGCGGCAAAAAACAGCCTGCGGCGTAAACTTCGCCGCCGCGTATAATAACAGCTCCGTCGTGAAGCGGCGTGCCGGAGTAGAAAATACTTCCCAAAAGCTCTGCACTTATGCTAGCGTGCAAAAGTGTGCCTGTTTTAACAATTTCGTCAAGGTTTGTACTGCGCTCAATAACAATAAGAGCACCTGTTTTAGTTTTCGATAAATTCTCCGCTGTATCACAAATTTCCACAACAGCATTTTGCCATACGCTTCGCATATCGCCCGAATGTGCACCGCCCGGCCTAAGTGCCGCAACGCGTGAAAACCCCGTGCGCCCCATAAGCTCAAGTGCACGGCGAAGTTCCGGCTGAAACACAACAACCATTGCAACAATACCGTAAAGCATAAAGCTGTCTATTAAATAAAGAAGTGTGCGCATGTTTAAAATATACGCCATCATGTAAATTACTATAAATACAACTATGCCCTTTGCCATTTGCCACGTGTGCGTTTGGCGCACAAGCATAATAACCGCATACACCAAAAGCGCAACTATTAAAATGTCTAAAACCACAACGGGCCCATCTATTTGCACCATGTTAGCAGCGCCGTTCAACATGTTTTGCAGTGTTTGCCACATCACTTTCCCTCGTTTCTGTTTCTTGCTCTTGTTTGTGTGAAATCTTATTCATTCAAAAAAGCATATACGTTCTTACATTATATCATAACATGAAATTGTGTATAAATAAAGAAAAAACGCAAAGTTTAATGCCCATTTTTTTATATAGGCAAAGTATGCGCTATTTTGAAGCATTTTTATGAAATTAAGCATACACAATGTGCGGCAATTCCTTCTTTTTCACCTGTGAAGCCAAGGCCCTCTTCCGTAGTTGCCTTTACTGACACATTGCCAACGTCTGTTTTAAGTGCCGCCGCCAAATTTTCACGCATTTTTTCAATATGCGGCGCAAGTTTCGGCGCTTGGCAAACTACTGTTGCATCAATATTGCACACAGAATATCCGTTGTCGCTTAAAATATTACGCACCTCTCCTAATAGTTTTATGCTGTCTGCGTTTTTATATTCATTTTTTGTGTCCGGGAAATGTTTGCCTATGTCCCCCAGTGCCGCCGCACCCAAAAGCGCGTCTGCCACAGCGTGTGCAAGCACATCAGCGTCCGAGTGCCCAAGCAAGCCCGTCTCGTGCTCTATTGTTACACCGCCCAAAATCAGCTTTCGCCCCAAAACAAGTTTATGCACGTCATATCCATGGCCTATTCTCATGTTTTGCACCGCCTTATCGTCATTATTAGGTAAATCTTCTATTGTTGTAATTTTTATATTAGCATAGTCGCCCTTAATAAGCCGCACGTTTTTATTTGCCGCTTCATAAAGCGAACAATCATCTGTAATGGCTTTGGCAACGCTCTCACCGCCGTTTGAATTTTTAAGAAGTTCCTCGGCAGTTTCAATATACTCCTCAGTGTAAAAACACTGCGGTGTTTGCACAGCAAATAATGTGCTACGCTCGGGCGTTTTTTCCACATTCCCGCCCTCGTCCGTTATTTTTATTGTGTCTTTAACAGGCACAGCAGGTGCGCACGCACGCGTTTTCACCGCTGTTTTTAAGGCGCTTTCAATTACGCTGTGCGTTACAAACGGGCGTGCGGCGTCGTGTATTGCAACAAGTGCACTTTTTGCCGCCTTCACGCCGTTCAAAACACTATTTGCACGCTGTGCACCACCACTTACAACAGTGCACGGCTTTGCGCACTTCGCTGAAATTTTTCCTGCAAACTCAGCATTATTGCCGCTCGACACTATCACAATTTCGTCAATTACATCACAATTATCAAACGCCACAACGCTCATTTGCAAAACAGTTACACCGTTTATCTTGTGCATAAGTTTATCAAAGCCCATGCGTGCAGACGTGCCAGCCGCTACTATAACTGCGGTTACTGTTAACTTATCAATCATAAAAAACCTCAACCTCACCAATTTTAGCTTGCACCGGCGTTTCAAAACAGCACCGCACAGCTTTAATTTGTGTAGTGGC
>CAYJHA010000001.1:33171-40878 GCA_964369785.1 uncultured Bacteroides sp. | reverse complement strand
TAGCTTGCACCGGCGTTTCAAAACAGCACCGCACAGCTTTAATTTGTGTAGTGGCGGTCATCGGCCGCCGTCGCAAATTTGTAGGGGCGGTCATCGGCCGCCGTCGCAAAATGTGTAGGGGCGGTCATCGGCCGCCCGTCGCAAATGTGTAGGGGCGGTCATCGGCCGCCCGTTATAGATATAGCATTTACCTAAAATGCAATGTTTTACGGCATCAACCTTAGATAGTGTTGAATTGTTCATCTATATTCAAAAAATTTCATTTCCATAATACGCCGCCATAAAATCAACAAGCATTTGCGTGTCACTCGCCCCGGCAGTCTCATAAGGCGAGTGCATTGCAAGCATTGCCACGCCTATATCGGCACACGGAACAGACACCTGCGCCTGTGACACATTGCCCAGCGTTGAACCGCCTGCTATGTCTGAATTATTGTGGTAAATTTGGTACGGCACACCGGCGCCCTCACAAATAAGCCGCACTGCACCGCCTGAAAAAGCATCTGTCGTATACTTTTGGTTTGCAGAGTATTTAATAAGCACGCCACCACCTACATGTGGCGCATTTGTTTTGTCAGACTTATCACTGTAATTCGGGTGCACTGCGTGGCCGTTGTCGGCGCTTATCATGCTACTGTTTGCTTGCATAATAAATTCTTCCTCTGCTGTTTTGCCATGTAATGCCGCAATTCTTCTTAAAGTGTGCTTTAAGAAAGTAGACTGTGCACCCTGCTTTGTGCCACTGCCAACTTCCTCATTATCAAATATAACCGCCATACAAATTTTGTCTGTGTGCTGTGCGCTTTGAATTGCTTTAATTGCCGCAAAACAGCACTGCAAGTCGTCAAGCCGCGGCGCTGAAATAAACTCGCTCGAAGCGCCCCAAACTGTGCCCTGCATACGGTTGTATAAAAACAAATCGCTGTCGATAATTTCTTCTTCGCTAATTTCAAGCTGCTTTGCAATTAAGCCGCCAACAGTTGCACCGCTGTTTGCACCTGCAAAAATGGGCAGCATATCGCTTTGTATTTTGTACTCTTTCCCCTTGTTTGCGTCTCTGCTTAAATGAATTGCAACATTAACTATGCTTACAAGGTCTGCGTCAATATCCACAAGCTCACTGCAAACTTTGCCGCCTTTTTTCAAAATAACACGCCCTGCAATTGAAAGCGGCCTGTCAAACCACGGCGCACAAAGCATGCCGCCGTAAGCTTCAACGTTTAACGTTGTGTATTTACCGCCAAAATTAATATGCGCATTATTTTTAAGTTTAAAGCACGGTGTGTCGCCATGGGCGGCTATTATGTGAAAGCCGGTGTACTCTTTTTTCGGCATTTTAAACGCCAATACGGAAGACTGCGCACAAACAACAAAATATTTGCCGCCTGCGTTTAATTTCCACGGTTTGTCAGCAAAAAGTTCTTCAAAACCCGCTTGCAAAAGCATACTTTTAGCCGTTTGCACTGTGTGGTAGCATGTTGGGCTTTTTTTAATAAATTCAAAAAGTTCACTGTTAATATTTAACTGGGTTTTCATAAGCACCACCTTTAATTAATACTTTAATTATAATGAAATTATTTATATTTTATTTTATGGCGTGGCATAGCCACATGCCAATTTATATTGCACTTCGTACAATATAAATTATACCAAAAAAAACAAAAAAATTCTATAAAAATGCGCAAAATTTATTTTTTTTGCACATATGTTATTTTTTTGTGGGCATAATAGTTTCGAGGTGAAAATTATGAATTATTTTAACGACAATTACACAGAAAAAAGCATCGAATTACCTAACGAAAAAACAAGCTCGTCAGGTGTTGCACCGGACGGTACAAAAGTTTATCTTGGAAGTGCGTCTTTAACATGGGGCGCAAAACAGCGCCGAGACGCCATTGCAAAAGGCGCCGTAAAGCCTGCAATGGCGTATTCTCAGCAAGAATTTACGGCCGAAGGCAAAAGCGGGCTTTGGGCCACAAACAGCACAGTTGAAGAGCAAGTTGAACTTAGAAAAAATACTCCACGGGGTTAAATACCCTAGCCGCCCACACATAACTTGAACTCAAGGTTTGTGTGGGCGGCTATCCCCAAGCTAAAAAGAGCAAGTTTTGAACTTTTTTTGCAAATTTAAGTTGAAGCATTTTCACTTTTGTGTTAAAATATCTCTCAAAGGGTAGTTAGGCAACGCCAAGTTATGCTACCCGGCTTTGCTTTAGAAAGGTTTGATTTTGCAATGGGCATAAGCTTTAAATCTTTAACACCAACGAAAATAAGCGGCGACTATAAACTTCTGTATAACAAAGAGTGTGAACAGCGAAACTTATCGCTTTTCATGCTCGTTTCAATGTGTATGTTTGTTTTTGAAGTGCTATTGCTTATTTTTCAGTATGTGCGCCTTGGCAGCTTGCTGTTTGAGATACTTTATTTCTATGTTTACATTTTCACAGCCATATTCGGCGGCACCTTTAGCATAATTTACTATTTGTATAAACACGGCAAACTAAAAAAGAACCGCTTAACAGTAGATTTTCTTTTTGTTTTTTTCTTTATTATATTGGCACTTTCTACAAGCTATGCAGAGCTTTCTATTGCAACAAACTTTTTACAAAATTCAATATTTATTATTGCAATGTTTTCGCTAACATCACTGGTTTACCTCGATTACAAGCAAATTTTAGCTTTATTAATATTCGGCGTTGCAGTGTTTATTGCACAAATTTATTTTAGCAATTTATTAACAACAGTTAAAGTTGGCATAATTTTAGATTATCTTTTACTTTTCGTGTTAAACTTTTGCACCGCCATTGTTTTCCACAACAGTAGGGTTGAAAAGTTTATACAGAAAGTAGAAATAGAAGAGGCAAACAAAAACCTACAAAACACAAACGCGCAGCTTGAAACGCTAAATAAACAGCTTGAACAAACTGCAATTACAGACGCACTGACAGGCGTGCTTAACAGAATGGCATTTAATAACATACTTAAAACACAGTGGACTTTCAGTGTTCAAAATATTGAGCCCATAAGCGCTTTAATGATAGACGTTGACCATTTTAAAAATTACAACGACACATACGGCCACATGGAGGGTGACAGGTGCCTTCAAAAAGTGGCACAGGCGATTGTTAAAAGTTTAAGAAAAACAGGCGACTTTGTGTTTAGATACGGCGGCGAAGAGTTCACGTGCATTTTGCCCTCAACAGATTTAAACGGTGCTATTATTGCGTCAAAACGCATAATGGAAGAACTTAAAGGCTCTGAAATTTTAACAAAAGAGGGTGGAGCAGGCGTTACTGTTAGCATAGGCATTAACCATTGTGTACCTACAAAAGACGATGACATGTATAAATTTATTGAAAACGCCGACAAAGCGCTTTATAAATCAAAAAATAATGGGCGCAATATGTATACTATATATAACGATTAAAGGAGTAACTAATGGTAAAAACATACGATGATAAGGTTTATTTGCTTGGTGGCGACAAAATAGTGCCACGCAAGGAATATTTGCAGATGTGCACTGCACAAAACACTTCCACAGACGAAGAAAAGGCAAAACAAGGCACAATATCATATGGCATTTTAACAGCACACAACACGTCGGGCAACGCCGAAAACTTAAAAATTAAGTTTGACGCAATTGCAAGCCACGACATAACATTTGTAGCAATAGTTCAAACTGCTAAAGCGTCGGGCATGGAGAAGTTCCCCGTGCCGTATGTACTTACAAACTGTCACAACTCACTTTGTGCGGTAGGTGGCACAATAAACGAAGACGACCATGTTTTCGGCCTTAGCGCCGCTAAAAAATACGGCGGTATTTTTGTGCCGCCACACATTGCCGTTATACATCAATACATGCGTGAAATGCACGCCGGTTGCGGCAGTATGATACTTGGCTCTGACAGCCACACACGCTATGGCGCACTTGGCACAATGGCCATGGGCGAGGGCGGTGGCGAGCTTGTAAAACAGCTTTTGTGCGACACTTACGATGTTAAATACCCCGACATTATAGGCGTTTACTTAGACAATGCCCCTGTTGCAGGCGTTGGCCCACACGATATTTCGCTTGCTATTATTGGCGAAGTGTTCAAAAACGGCTATGTTAAAAATAAGGTAATGGAATTTGTCGGCCCCGGCATTAAAAGCATGGACACAGATTTCAGAAACAGCGTTGACGTTATGACAACAGAGACAACATGCCTTAGCAGCATTTGGTGCACAGACGACGACACAAAAGAATACCTTGCAGCGCACGGCAGAAAAGACGATTACAAAGAGCTTAAACCGGCAGACATAACACTGTATGACGGCATGATATACGTTGACCTTGCGAAAATACGCCCAATGATAGCAATGCCGTTTCACCCAAGCAATACATACACCATTGACGAGCTAAATGCAAACTTACCCGACATATTGAGAAGCGTTGAAAAAGAAGCAATGACATTCTCACCAAACGGAAAACTGGATTTCTCACTCACAGATAAAATTGTAAACGGTAAATTGCAAGTACAGCAGGGCATTATAGCAGGCTGTGCAGGCGGCAACTTCGGCAACATGGTGCAGGCGGCAAACATACTTGCAAATGCAAGTTGCGGTAGCGATGTTTTCTCGCTTGCGGCGTACCCATCGTCTCAACCTGTTTATTTAGAGCTTGTTAAAAACGGCTCCATAGCAAAGCTTATTGAAAGCGGCGTAACTGTTAAAACGGCATTTTGCGGCCCATGTTTCGGCGCAGGCGACACGCCGGCAAACAACGCTTTCAGCATTCGCCACACAACGCGCAACTTCCCAAGCAGGGAAGGCTCAAAGCCGGGCAGTGGGCAAATGTCTGCCGTTGCACTAATGGACGCACGCAGTATTGCCGCAACAGCCGCAAACGGCGGCATATTAACAGCCGCCACAGGCATGGAATTCGACATGCCGAAATACAATTTCGACAGTGCAATTTACGAAAAACGTGTTTATCAAGGTTTTGATAAACCGAGCGAAAAAGACGACCTTGTTTACGGCCCGAACATAAAAGACTGGCCCGAAATAAGTGCTTTAACAGAGCATATTTTGCTTAAAGTAAGCACAAAAATTATGGACAGCGTCACCACAACAGACGAGCTAATCCCATCCGGTGAGACATCGTCTTACCGCTCTAACCCACTAGGCCTTGCAGAGTTCACGCTATCTAGAAGAGACCCTCAATACGTTTCACGTGCGAAAGCCATAAACGAGCTTGAAATTGCCAGAATAGCAAAAAAAGACGCAACTGCGCTTGACAGCAAGCTTGCAGGCGTTTACAACAGCATAAAAAATATAAACGGCTTCGATAACGTTGATTTTTCAGCCGTTGAAATAGGCAGTGTGCTTTGCGCCGTAAAACCCGGCGACGGCAGCGCAAGAGAGCAAGCTGCAAGTTGCCAAAGGGTTCTTGGCGGCCTTGCAAACATAACGCAAGAGTATGCAACAAAACGCTACCGCTCTAACGTAATTAACTGGGGCATGTTGCCTTTCCAAATAAAAGGCGAGATGAACTTCGACATAGGCGATTACATATTTGTGCCGAATATAAAGGCACAGTTAGATGGAGATATGGCGCAAATTAAAGCGTATGTAGTGGGTGAAAATGTTATTGAAATTGACTTGTACATTGCTGACATGACACCTGAGGAAAGGGCAATTGTAAAAGCCGGTTGCCTAATTAACTACAACAGAAACAGATAACTTAAACATAAAAGGCTGTGTCGTAATTATCATTATACACAAAAATTGTAGGGGCGGATTCCTATGTGTGTGACCGCCCGAAACCATTGGTTTTACTGTTGGTTTCGGGCGAACACATAGGTTCGCCCCTACTGCCTTGTGTCAAATTGATAAAAATTATTCTATTATGTTTTAACCATTACCCCATGTAGTAAAAATCATCGCCCGGCATTGCGCCGCCTATTGATTGCGGGTTTTGTTCAAACAATACGCCCAAATATCCCGAAAGCATTTCTTTCATCTCTTCGCCTGCAACATAAGTTATATTGCACTCGGGAATTGCCACTGCGGCAACTGCCTCAGGAACTATTTCATATCCGCCCACAAGCGCCGCTGCTTCTTCAACATTGCTGTTAACAAAACTAACGCTCTCTTCATATTTTGCCATAAAATCTGCCACTGCGGCAGGGTTTGCTGTGGCAAACTCTGTGTTCGCAACAACAACGCCTGTTATAAGCGTGCCGTCAATGCCGCTGTCATTCCAAACTTCTGTTAAATCAAGCGCTACACGAATATTCTCGTTTTGCGTTTGTGAAACCGTTACAAAAGGCTGTGGCAACATTGCAATTGCGTTTTCCTCTGCACCAAGTGCAGCTACAACTTCTGCTTGCTCTGTTTTCCACTCAACTGTCACGCTGTCAGTAAGGCCGTTTGCGGCAAGAATTTGGTTAAGTGCATATTCAGGCGTTGCGCCTTTGCCGCTTGCATATATTGTCTTGCCCTCTAAATCTGCAATGCTTTGAACAGTATCACCACTCTCAACAATATACAAAACGCCCAATGTGTTAACTGCAAGTACTTGAACTGCACCGTCTGCATTATTATACAAAACGCTTGCAACGTTTGAAGGAACTGCCGCTATGTCAACATCACCCGTTGTAATCATCGGCGTAACCGCATCTATCGCTGTTTCAATAGAAAAAGTGTAGTTATTGCTGTCTATTGCGCCGCTTTCGGCGTCGCTCATAAACTTAACCATACCCATTGCTGTGGGGCCGTTAAGCGCCACTGCTGAAACATCAACAGGGTCTGCCGCCGGCACTTCTTCGGGTTCTTCTGTGTCAGCTTCCGGTGTGCTCTCTGCAGTGTCTGCCGCAGGTGCGCTCTCTTCAGGTTGTGTAGCCTCACTTGCAGGCGCCCCACAAGAAGCAAAGGCAAACATTGCCACTATGCAAACAAGCATTAAAACTAAAATTCTTTTCATTTTTTTCTCCTTACTGCCGCTTTATAGTGTCAGCACTATATTTTTCGCGGCTTTCCGTTTACAATTTTTTATCATTCATTGCACAAACATTGCACAAAAGTTAGCAGATACTAACTAATTTAATTATAGCACATTTCTACAAAATGTCAATATAATTTTAGGTTGTTTTGCCAGTTAGCTGTTTAATTACAACAACTTAGCAACGCAAAACAATAAATGTGAAATGTGTAGCACCTTGTTAATCTAAAAACTTGACGCTATATTGTAGGGACAACCCTTGCGGTTGTCCGCGCGCCAAGCGGCAAGTGCACACAGGGGCAAGCCCTGTCCCTACACTAAAACGTAAGCTTTCAATTTTAACAGAGCAGTAGGGGCGGTCATCGGCCGCCCGTTATGGGTGCAGTATGCACTTACAATTTAATGTCTTGTGGCATTAACCCTTACATTGGTTAGCTGTTGAAAAAAATATTTTTTACAAAAATTAAATTTAGCAACTTTTACATCTTGATAACATCTTAAAAATATGTTAATTATATGTATATGCGATAATACGATTAAAAGCTGTAACATGTTTTAAAAGTAAACATATACAACCCATATTAAAGGAGGCTTGCCTTATGAAACTTTTTAGCACAGTTATTATACGAAAGAAAATTTTGCACCTAATTGTTGCCGTTACAATGATATTAACGCTTACCTCTTGCGCCTATTTGCCTTTAAGTGAACCGGAAAACGGCGAAGAA
>CAYJHA010000001.1:24874-33071 GCA_964369785.1 uncultured Bacteroides sp. | reverse complement strand
CGCGAGCCTGTAAGCATAACAGACATTACAATTGTGCACGAGCCGCAAGAACACACCGACATTGATGTGCGCGTTGAGAGAACGCTTTTTAACGTTGCCTTAAGCGACGGCAAAACAATAACAGCAGAGAGAAACATGCCGTACGACGCATACACAAGTTACAACTATGGCGGCTACCCACTTTATGGTTATAGCTTAATAATTGAGTAGATTTATAGTCGGAACCGGCCCCAAAGTCGCTTTTACAAAAAGCGTCGGCAAAAAATTCTATATTTATGCTTTGCACGATAAAGCGAAAGATGGGGCGGCCACCGGCCGCCCCATCTACTACTTATTTCACCTGTTTATTAGTCTCTTTAACAATATAATGTGGGCGCTTTTTCACTTCCATGTACATTTTCGACAAGTACTGCCCCAAAATACCAACGCAAAACAGCTGTATTCCACCAAGCAGCAATATTATGCACACGGTACTCGGCCAGCCACTCACAGGGTCTCCCCATATAGCGGCACGTACAAAAACCACTACTATAAATACAAAGGCAACAACGCAAAACAACATGCCCATTATCGCGGCTATCATAAGCGGCGCTGTTGAAAACGCTGTTATACCGTCAATTGAGTATAAAAACAGCTTCCAGAACGACCACTTTGTAGTTCCTGCCACACGCTCTATATTCACATACTCAAACCACTTTGTTTTAAAGCCCACCCAGCCAAAAATGCCTTTTGAAAAGCGGTTATACTCTGTCACATCAAGAATGGCATTTACCATTTGGCGTGTCATAAGCCTAAAGTCTCGTGCGCCGTCTACTATTTCGGTCTTACTAATTTTGTTAATTAGCTTATAAAACATTCGGGCAAACAAGCTGCGTATAGGCGGCTCGCCCTTTCGCGTTACGCGCCTTGTTGCGGCGCAGTCATACTCGCCTGTTTGCAGTGCGTCATACATCTCGGGCAAAAGGCTTGGTGGGTCTTGCATGTCGGCGTCCATAACAGCAACATAGTCGCCGTCGGCGCCGCTAAGCCCTGCAAGCATTGCAGCCTCTTTGCCAAAATTGCGCGAAAACGCAATGTACTTCACTCGCTCATCGCTTTCGCCTAGCTCGCGCATAATTTTAAGAGTTTCATCTTTCGAGCCATCGTCCACAAACACAAACTGCGCTTTTACGCCCTTTTGCTCCATGCTGTCAATTACTTTGCACGTCTCGGTGTAAAAAATTTTCAGCGCCTCTTGTTCGTTATAGCACGGCACTACTATCGAAATTAAGCTCATTTTTCTCAGCTCCTACTTATTCTATTCGCCTGTAAAATCTATAAGCACTTTTAGCATAACATCTTTTGGGCTCTCAAAATCTTTAAAAGCCTGTTTCACATCGTCAAACTTATAAGTATGTGTCACAATTTTTTCAACGCTCTCACTTTTTTGCATAAAATCAATGCACTCGTCAAAATCTTCTTTCGTTGCGTTGCGGCTTCCGTAAATTTTAAGCTCTTTTTTCTGTATAATCGTAAAATTAAAATCAAGGTTTTTCTTGCCCACGCCTATAAGCACCACACTTCCGCCAAAGCGCGCGCTGTCTATACAATTTTGGAAAGTTGATGGCAAGCCAACAGCCTCAATGCACACATCAAAGCCATTGGCAACTTTTACACCGTTGAACTCTGCAAACCCTGTTATCTGCTCTGTCGCCTCTTGCAATTCCTCAGCAGATGTGCTTAAAATTGCGCCGCTTAAACCAAAAGTGTTTTTCGCATAGTCCAGCTTATCTTTCAAAACATCGGCAATGTAAACGTCGGCGCCCATTTGCTTTGCTACTGCGGCCGCCAAAACGCCTATTGTTCCTGCGCCCACAACCAATACTTTGTCGCCTTTTTTTATGGCGGCTTTTTTTGCGCCGTGGTAGCTTATGCAAAGCGGCTCAACAAGTGCAAGTTTTTTTGCGCTAAGGCCTTTGCCGTCATAAATTCGGCTTATTGGCATTGTAATATACGTTGAAAACGCACCGTCTTTTTGGCAGCCCATTGTTTTATTGTCCATGCAAGCGTTAACAAGGCCTTTCTTGCACGAATTGCAACTGCCGCAATTGTAATAAGGGTTACACGTCACTATCATGCCTTTTTTAAAGCCTTGCTCATTCTCGCCAATCTCGGCAATCTCGGCGCTAAACTCGTGCCCCGGTATTCTCGGGTAGTCAAAATACGCAAAAGTGCCGTTGTAAGAGGCAAGGTCGCTTCCGCAAATTCCGCCGTATAAAATTTTCAATAGCGCCTCGCCTTTTTTTGGCTTTGGCAAAGTAATTTCTTTTATTTCCACGTCTTTCGGGTTGTTTATATATACGGCTCTCATAATTACACAGCACCTTTCATATTGCGCAAATTCACATCTTAGTACTACTCAATTTCACTGTAAAAAATATCTGCCAGCGGTGAATCTTTAGACAAAAACAGCGTGTTTTCGCCGTTTGTTAAGCTAAGTTTTGCAGCGTCAAGTGCGCGCACAAAGCTGTAAAAATCTGCTTTATCGGCGTCGTTGTACGCTTCAGACAGTATAAGCATATACTGTGCCTCGCCCTCGGCAATCGTTGCGTCTGCCGTTGCCTGCGCTTCACTTAGCATAACTTCAACTTCTCTGTCTGTGCTGCTTCGTATAATTTGCGCGTCGCTCTCGCCCTGCGCTGTAAAGCTTGCGGCTATGTTGTTGCGCTCTGAAATCATGCGCTGATACACTGCCTCTTTGTTGTCGTCAGGCAAATCAAGGCGCTTTGTCTCCACACTTAAAAGTTCCATACCATATTGTGTTAAAGCATCGCCGACACCAAGCAAAATTTCGCCTGCAAGCTCGCCGTCTCTGCCGCTAATAACCTCGTTTTGAGACTTCGCGCTTATTGTATTTTTAAGGCTGTTATAAACACTGCTCGAGATTCTACTCTCCGCGTTGGAAATGCTTCCGTTAAGCGTTTGAATAAAAAGTTTCGGGTCTGTAATTTTCCACATAACAAAGCTGTCGGCAACCATAGTCTTTTTATCTTTTGTAATAACGTCTGAAATTGGTAAATCGTACAGCATAATTTCCTTTGTAAGCACGCTTACACTTTGAATGAACGGCACTTTAAATGAAATGCCCGGTGTAGTGTAAATGTTCACCACT
This sequence comes from uncultured Bacteroides sp., assembly GCA_964369785.1. GTDB lineage: Bacteria > Bacillota > Clostridia > Oscillospirales > Ruminococcaceae > Ruthenibacterium. The sequence continues at coordinate 29,920 of CAYJHA010000001.1, read as the reverse complement.
TCGCCGAATTGCCTAATAACTGTATACTCGTTTTGCTGTGTAACCACAGTGCAGTTTGTAAATATAAACAGCAATAGTGCAAGTACTATTAATATTTTCCACACAATGTGCAGTTTAAAAACTTTTTTCATGTTCGCCACCCCCTAAGAATTGCCTGTGCTAAGCCCGCTTTGGTTTAGCACATTAAGTGTGTTGCCGCTGTCGTCTTGTATAATTATGCGCAAGTTCGGCAAAATTTCTTCCATCGTCTCGTAATACATGCGCTCTTTAGTAATAAACGGGAAGCGTGCATACTCTTCATAAAGCGAGTTAAACCTTGCCGCTTGCCCCGTTGCTTCGTTTATACGTGCTTCTTTTTCGGCTTCTGCGCTTTGCATAATTTGGTCTGCCGTTGCCTCTGCCGCCGGTATTTGCTCTGAGCGGTATTTGTTAGCATTATTAACTGTTGTTTCAGCGTCTTGCTTTGCCGTTTCAACAGCCTTAAACGCGCTTAAAACTTCAGCTGTCGGCGGCTCTGCGTCTTGAATTGTTATGTTCACAAGTTGAAGCCCTATGTCGTCTTGCTCAAGGCGGTTTGTAATTTTATCTTTTATCTCGCTCTGTATTTGGTTTTTGCCTGTTGTTATAACGTCATCAACAGGGTAAAGGCCAATTGTGTCGCGTATATAGCTCTGCGACAAGTTTTTCAAAATGCTCTCCGGGTAGTGGCTTTCGTACAAATACTTCACAGGGTCTGTAACCCTGTACTCTGCAAAAAAGTCTACGTTTACAAAGTTAAAGTCTGATGTAATCATCAGGCTCTCTTCCCATATTGTCTCGTTTGTGTAAAGGTCATATCCAATGGCAAAGCCTTTAATTGTCATGTCAACAATATGCACTTCTTGAATAAACGGTATTTTAAAGTGCAACCCACTTGATGAAACAGTGTTCGGCACACCAAACGTTACCACAACTGCGTTTTCTTGCTCGTTAATAATGTAAAATGAATTCATACCCAAAAATATAACAAGCATCAGCAAAATTATTGCGCCAAACATATTAGCAGTTTTTCTAAACCCCTTCTTGCCATCGGCTGAATCATTTTTGCCCATGTCGTTTTTAAATACTTTAAATTTGTCTACCATATTGCCCTCCGTTTTTTAGTTATAAAAAATAGTTGCTTTTTTATACATCTATTTATTTTATTATTTAGCTTTGCTTATTTTAATCATGCCATAAGCATATACTTTTACTTTTCACTTTTGTTTTTAAATATGTTACTCAGCATGTCTGATTTCTCTATAAACCTAACAAGCCATGTACCCAAAACAAAGCACGCCGCAAACTGCCCCAGTGCCACCCAAAGGCTTTGCACCAAAAACACGGCTGTGTTAAACGTGCCAACTGTTACAAACGTAAGCTCTGCTCCTATAACAACCGCGTTTATTAAAACAGGCGGCACCGCCGCAGCTAGCGGCAAGCCCTTTGTTCGAATGTGCTTAAGGCGCAGTGTACAAACAGCGGCACAAAAAGTTGCCAGTGTGCCAAAAAATACATCTAATACGCCAAGAATATTTGCGCCCGTGAAAACGCCCACCAAATTTGTAACAAAGCACCCCACGGTAACACCTATTACAGCACCCGGCATAATTACGGGTAAAAGCGTTAGTGCCTCGCTAAAGCGTATTTGTACAGCACCGTAGCTTAACGGCGAAAGCGCAAGGCTAAGCGCCGCATAAAGTGCTGCAATAAGCGCAATGCGCGCCAGTTTATTTGTGTTTAGTTTTTGCATAATTTGCTATTTATTGCTCCTTTTAGTTATTAAACATTGGTTATTAAATTGCAGTAGGCTCCCTTTACTGCAATTATCTACTCTATTTCTTTTTATTCTTAGCGCCGCCGCCACCGCCGCCACGCCTGTCATACTGCGGCTTTTTCTTCCTTTTCTTTACTGAAAAGCCAAAATCGCCTATTTTTTTACCCTGTGCAAAATACTCTCCGTGTGCATAACTGCACAGCCCTGCTTTGGCAAGTTTAAGCTTACCTGCGTCGTTTATAAGCTCACCGGTCACATACACCGCCACAATATCAGCAAGGAACATGTCATGCGTGCCAAGCTCCATAACCTGTGTTACCTTGCAAACAAGGCTAACGGGGCACTCTTCAATTATGGGGCACTCAACCTCATCAATTTCAAGCGCTGTAAGCTTTGCCGTTTCAAACTTGTTTTCGTTTTTGCCACTTCTAACGCCGCAATAATCTATTGCTTTAACAAGCTTTGTAGTAGGCAAGTTTATTACAAACTCGCCGCTGTTTTTAATAATTTCATGGCTAAAGCGCTCTTTTCTAACAGATATATATGTTTTCGGTGGCTCAGAGTTTATTATGCCCGTCCACGCAATTGTAAGCACATTGGGCGCATCTTTTGTGCCACAGCTTACAAGAACAGGCGGCACAGGCCCCAAAAGCGTGCTGCCTTTCCATTTAATTTTACTCATTTTTGTTCTCCTTTTTATGTATATGGTTTACGTCTTCGTTTCTTTTTGCAGCTGCGAAATCATGGCCGTTGCCCTGCAACATCGCAAACTTGTGCCACACGGCACTCATTCCTAAGAAAGTTTGCCTTTTATGGGAGGTGTTGACAAACAAAGACTTTTCAAAAACTAGAGCAAAATTTTTGCCCTTCATATCGAGACAAAAAGCGCAAGCAATACTGTGTGTATTAATGAGCATTTTTGTGAAATATGACGGAAATTTTGCCGAAGCTTTTTGCAAAGGCGACTTTGTCAACAGCTCCTTATAACGGCTAGCAAATTCGGTTAAAACTTTCCGCTTCTTCCCGAAAAACCGCCGCCGCTACTGCTGCGGCCGCCACCGCCGCCACCGCCACTGTCAGAGCTTCTTCTCGTTCGCGTTGTAGTGGTGTGCGTAAAAACATCGTTTTGCACACGTATATCAACGCCGCCACTCGGTATATAGTCGTGCGCCTTTGCTTTTTTCTTCAAGTTCGAAAGCACTGAATAATACCCATACCCTATAAAAGCGGCCAAAGCAATGCCAACAGCAAGTGCAATTATAATAAACCCTATCTTAGGCAAAAAGCCGAATGTCAACGCAGCGTCTGTGTCGCTTAGGTAATCATGAAAGCCGTAATACCAATAATCGTCTGCAAATTCGTTCAAAAATTTATTCTCTATGTCAATCATCATAGAGTTTGTAAAAACATCCTCTGTTTTCGGGCCGTATCTTATATAAGAGTGATCCCTTGCATCTATGCTCAGCATAAGCAAAACGCCCTCTTTATCCTCGCCGTAGCCCAGGTTATAGTCTGTGTAAAATTTTGTCGCGGCCTCAAAAACATCCCACGTGTCAAGTATAGCTGTAAAGTCTTCAATTGTAACAACATATGCCGCTACACCATGTTTTTCTTCTATTTCCAGCGCCTGTGCCGCAAGCTTTTGCTCTTCTTCGGGTGTAAGCAAATCTGCCATATCCATAACGCTTGCAACAGTTAAATTGTCAAGCTGCTGTTGTATAGCGCCAAAAGCCGCAGCCTGCCCAATATGGTAGCTATCTATAGCATCAAAATATCCGCTTGCATAGTTGAAATAATCTCCGGTAACTAAATAATCAAAATGATAGTCCATAACAGCTGAACTTACTACATCGTTATTGCCACCGTATTTGTAGTAAAATGCGTCATACTCCTCTGCAGACATTACATGAAAATGCACGTCAGTGTCTGTATAGTCAAGCCCACGCTCTTCCAAAACAACATCATAAGCATAGTAAAGACTTTCTTCGCCCTTGCCCTCGCTGTTTGTTATTGCTGTAAAATACGCACGTTCGCCGTAATTATCGTAAATATATTGCGCTTTTTGCTCTAATATCAAAAGTTCATCTTGCGTAAAAACGCCTGCCTCGTCTACTACAAAAACCTCTTGCGAAACAGTAGTTGCCGCGGCAGAGTAAAGCGACAACATTGATAAAACAAGCGCCAAAACTGTTATGAGAGAAATTAATTTATTTCGTTTCATTCTTTAACCCTCCTCACATTAACATTTGAAGTAGAATATACATAACAATTGAAATGCCCACTGCAAGCCCTGCAACAAAGGTAAAAAGCTTCACAAAATCGCACGGCAACTTGCCCACAAACTTGCCTGTTTGCCCATTCATTGCAAATATGTAGTTTGCTCCACGGTATCTTGTGCTAAGCATCCAAACAGGTGCCAGTGCATATTGCACGTCTCCCCTGCTTAAAAAAACTTGCCTGTTTGTCTCGGTGCACTTAGAATACCCCTTCACGCTTTGCCTTAAAACGTCCATTGCCGTTGTAACAGCACGCTCGTCTGCCCTAGCAGAGCACTGGTTAACTTCAACGTCGTACTTGTCGGCAAAGTACCCCGGCATATACGCTGTCGAAAACGGTTTCATCTCGCTATAATCAAACGGCTCAATGCTCTCCATATACTTGTCGGGCATTTTGCTCGAGGCATCAATGGGTATGTCGCTAAAATGAATAACTCCCGCACGCTGTATGTTATAGTGGTGTGTGGTGGTCACATTATAATCGCCCGAGCTCACAGTTGTTGAGTTCGATGCTTTGTAATAAACGTTGGCGTCAACTGCGCCGTCAAAAAGCCAAAACGGCACATAAACGCCCTTTATTTCCTCTATATGGTTTTCCTTTGAAAAAAATCTAGGCAGTAAAAATTTGCCCTTACAAAAGTCTGCAAGTGCCTTTTTAGCGGCAGCTTTGTCAAGCTTAAACGGTATAACATAATCCGGCTTTATTGCGCCTGCAAAATGGCCTGGCACAACTGTTGGGTTATTACAGTAAATGCAAGAAGTCGCCGCTGTTGTGGCATCGCAAATAATTTCTGCACCGCAAGACGTACACGAGTATGTGCGCATATTTTCAGCGTCATTGCCCCAGTTTGTGTTTAAATGCGCAGTAGTCCAAAGGTTGTCGGCGCCGCCATTTGCGGCTGTTTGCGGTATATTATTTGCACCGGGTGTGTATGGCGCAAAAACTGCCGCCGTGCCTGCGCCGCCGTTCTGCCC
>CAYJHA010000001.1:1200-24774 GCA_964369785.1 uncultured Bacteroides sp. | reverse complement strand
CACCGGGTGTGTATGGCGCAAAAACTGCCGCCGTGCCTGCGCCGCCGTTCTGCCCCTGCGGCGGCATATTGTTATAGCCCTGCGGTGGCACGTTTCGCCCTTGCGGCGGCATGTTATTATAGCCCTGTGGTGGCACGTTTTGCCCCTGTGTTGGAATATTCTGCCCCTGCGGTGGCATATTCTGCCCCTGCTGTGGCACATTGTTATAGCCCTGCGGTGGCATATTCTGCCCCTGTGGCGCATTCTTTTGCTCTTGCTTCAAAAGTGCTTCTGCGGCACTTTTCTCTTTTTCGGCATAATATATTTCCACTTCTTGCGGCGTAAACGTACTTTCACAGTAGTCACACTGCAACTTGCCGCTTTGCCCGTTAAAGTGCATTGGCCCCGCACATGCAAGGCATTTATAACTTGTTGTTTGTGCCGCCATAAGTCATCAAGCTCCTTTTAATTGGTATAAATCAACTCTCTAATTTACATCATTAATAATACCACAAACCAGCATATTATTCAACATAGCCAAGCCGATGTAATCCGAACCCGGATTACATCGGCTTGGCTAAGGCGAAACAGTAATTATTATACAATTTCCCCCTATCGTTTTCGTGCACATTGCTTTTTTTATACAAAATTAACAATTTTTTAATGATACTCGCTTAAATATATGCTATAATACTAATGCAGAGCATTGTTTATTACATAAAAATAAATTATACATTTATGTTACTAAAACAGTTGCCGCAAAGCAATTAACCATAAGGAGATTGATGTGTTTTTATGAACTTATTGTTTTTCCTTACACCGAAGGCAGAAGTAGCTTTTATTGAGGACGATTTCACACTTAGGCAGGCACTTGAGAAAATGGAATACCACCGTTATTCATCAATACCAATGTTAAACAGCAAGGGGGAATATATTGGCACAATAACAGAAGGCGATTTACTTTGGACAATTAAGCGCATAGCAAACTTGAACGTACAAACAGCGGAAAACATATTAATAACTGATGTACCGCGCAAGAAAGACTACAAATGCGTGCACGTTGAAACTACTATGGACGAACTATTTGAAACGGCATTTACACAAAATTTTGTACCTGTTGTAGACGATAAGAACAGCTTTATAGGCATTATAAAGCGCAACAGCATTATGAAATATTGTTACGATAAAGCAAAATTAACTGACGAAGCACAAAAAGCACAATGACACACGTCTTTTAAATTAACATTATTTATTGGCGAACAAACAAATGCAGGGGCTATCCTGTGTGATAGCCCGAAAGCTAGGGAATTCCCTAACATTTCGGGCAATTACGCAAGGTAGCCCCTACTTTATTTTATGCTTATAGTAACTGTACAGTTCCGCCTTTATGTAACAGCACGCATTCACTCTGTTTCACTCAACTTCAAACATATACTTGCCACCGTAAACCGACGATAACGTATACCCCGAGTTAACAAGTTTTTTGCGCAGCCTTGATATTTCATTTATAACAATGCGTGTGCTTTGCGGCGCCATATCGTCCCACACTGCTTTGTAAATATCCTCTTGTGTCAATTCTACATCTTCGTTTAGCACAAAAAGTTGCAACATCGCAAAGTTTTTCGGTGTCAGCATCAAATCTTCGCCTTTAACATACGCCTTGCCCGAAAGGGTGTTTAAAACAAGTTCCCCTTTTTTAATTTGCCCCTCAGTTTTGTCGGCCCTTTTCAAAAGGTTTTGAAGCCGAACAAGCAACACATCAAACGAATACGGCTTCGACAAATAATCGTCACACCCTGCCTTAAAGCACGCCACCACATCTTCGCTTTGGTTAAAGCCCGTAAGCATTAAAACCGGCACCGTAAATTTTTCTCTCAATTCCTTCAAAAAGTCAATGCCGCTGCCGTCAGGCATACCTATGTCAAGCACCACAATGTCCGGCAAGCTTTTTTCTATATTTTCTCGTGCGCTTGCAAGCGTTGTTGCAGTTTTAACGTTATAGCCCTCGTCTGCAAGCATTTTGCTGTTAAATCTTTGTACTTTTTCGTTGTCTTCCACAAGCAAAATTTCTTTTTTCATCTATGCGTTGTGCCCTTCCTCTTGCCCGCCGTAAACGGGTATTGTAAACGTTATACTTGTTCCTTTTCCTGCTTCGCTCTCTATAACAAGTTCACCGCCGTGCGCTGAAATTACTGTTTTGCAAATATACAGCCCCAGCCCTGTGCCACCACTGCCGGAAACGCCGCGCTTAGTTACATTCGGCAACATCTCAGCGCTTATGCCCTCACCGGTGTCAGTAATATTCACGCTAATATACGGCCCTTTTGCTAGGGCATTAACATATATTTTTCCACCTTTTGTGTGGCGAACCGCATTTGTTAAAAAGTTATTAACAGCGCGCACATAACTGTCTTCGTCTATATATACAGGTGGTAAATTCTGCTGAATATCAACATAAACGCTTGTTTCATTCTTTTGCATAAGTATGCTATAAGTGTTTAGGCACATTGTTAAAACATCGCTGAAATTCACTTTCTTTCGCTCTTCAATAACAAGCAGTGCCGCCATGTCTACCATGCCGCCCACCATTCGCCCAAGGCGCGATGTCTCATCTCTTATAGTATTTATTGTCTCTTTTGTATCATTCACGGGTAAGTCTGCTTTGTTAAGCTGCCTGTATGCAAAGTCAAGCCCTGTTGAAATAACAGTTAGCGGCGTTCTCATCTCGTGGCTTATGTCTTGCAAAAACTCTGTTTTCATCTTATTTAAGTTTTCAAGGTTTTTTGCGTGTGCCAGTGCCTCTCTCTCAGCATTTCTCGCCGTTTGAACAGACTTCATTGTTGTATAAAAAACTGCCAGCGCTTCAAGTATTGCAAACATTACAATCGCAATTTCGGTTAAGCTGTCTTGCACACCAAATAAACTTATGTTAACGTAGTAAAGCACATCGCTTATAGTGGCATACGAAAAAATAACAAACGAAAAAACAGTTATTTTTTGTATTCTGTTAATTCGGCTTTTCGTCTTGTACTTTTTATAAACATATGCGCATATTGCCCACATGCAGTAAATAATTGCGCAAAAATGCACAACGTTAAGCCCCAAAATTATAAACGAGTTTATATATGTATTGGCAAAAATAAATATAACACAAAATGAATAAAATATGCCCCTAAATACGCGCATTACATGCTTGTTCATGCTCTCGCTAAACTGCATGTAAACTATATAAAGCAGTAACACCGAACTTACGGCTACCGTTAGATATTCCATTTTAATCGCAAAATACCACGATACATCCTCAAAAAATATATAAAACACTTTACTGCCTACAAGCGATATGCGAAGGCTGAAAACAAAGCACAAAAGCGAAAAGCAAATGTTTAACGCTTTTTCTTTAAGAACAGAGGCAAAAAGCATGTGCACAATGAATAACAAAAACAGCATACCCACCATAAACAGCTCTACCGATGTTTGAAAGTTTGCAAAACGCTTTACATTTTCACTGCTGCCTATAATCACGTTTGTATATATGCTGCCGCCACGGTGCACAAAGTTGCCGCCTTGCACAACAATTTCAAGCTCACTTCCGTTTGCAAAAGCGTCCACCACAATTTCACCATGCTCCGGCACAAATGTGCTTTTGTCGTTTGCCGGCACGCCAACAGTGCCGCGTAGCTCACCGTTTATGTACACAACACGGGCATAATCCCCGGCTGTGTAAACGCCGTAATATTGCTCGCTTGGCATTATAATGTTAAGCCTTGCCGTTCTGCCTTCATTGTGGTCAACAGGTGCGCCTATTTGTATTTTTTCTTCATTTTCTTCAAATTGCTGTGGTGTTAATATCTCGCCGGGTATGTGCTGAACATTACCGCTCAGGCGCACAACACTAGTCTCAAAGTCAATATCTGTCAAATCCCACTCGCCTGTGCTTGAATAAACTTCAATATAATTGGCTATTGTGAAACGCATTTGCGTTTTAGCAAACCATAGAAAAAAGCAAGACACAAGAATAATAAAAAGCGCAACCCATATCATTTTCTTTTTAAGTTTTGCTAACATTTTTGTGCCCTCTTTTGCTAAACTTATAACCAAACCACAACAACAATAATGCAGAACTAAAAATGCTAACAGCTATACCGGCCGCTTTGCCCGGTGTGTCATACGTTATTGTTATAATATTTTCGCCTTCTTGCACAGGCACACCTAACTGGCTGTTAAAAACAATTTCAGGCAATACTTTTTTACCATTCACCGTAATATTTAGGCTCTCGCTATATGGTATACTCATAAAAAGAAGCGCGCTCTCTTTTGCTGTTACGCTTGCATTTACTTCTCCCCTTAAAAAGTCAACATCAGCGGAATTTTCACGTATCTGCGCAGATAATTGCGCTAAACTATCAAGATTAATGTCGCCATTTTCTAAATATAAACTATCGTTAATATCACCGTGCTTAAGTGCTGTGTAAACGTTCTGTGTAAACGTGTCTTTATTAGTATATTCGCTGTTATAGTCATTATTTTCGGTGGGCAGCAAAAATGCAAGCGGAAAAACATACGGGTTTTCGTATACTGTAATATTATTTGTGTCAAATTCTTCAACTTCCACGTATCCGTGCGGTATAACACCTTCTCCGTCGTCCATTAAGTATTTTATACCAAGAATACTATCAGCAAAAATATTTGTCATCTCACTATTATAAAGTACAGCCGTGCCCTCTATAACGCCCAAATTGTAAAGAAAATCAGCCGCGTTATTGTCTTGCGTGCTTCCAAAATGGCTAACACCGTAGTAATTCAATAAAAAGCTATCATTTAAACTGCGCGCGTATGTCTTTTCAATGCGAAAATCTCCGCCACTTTGCTCTGCTTCAGCACTTTTTTTAGCATTTGCCAATTCTGCCTCATTCACAACAGCAGTGTTATCTTTAACAAACTGCACATAAACACTGTTGGGGTAAAGTTCAAATTGCCTTTGTATATAGTATGTGTTAACCAAAATTTCACCACACAAAACAGTACAAATTACTACCGCACAAAGAATTTTATGTGCTTTCTTCGGCGTTTTATTAACGTAAAAAAGCACTGTAAAAAGCACAAACACAATGCAAAGTGTAAACAAAAGCCTGTTTTGTGTGTATACGGGCTCTTCAAAACTAATGCGTGCCGCAAAAATAACGCACATGCACAATAATGCAAAGCCAAGTGTTTTTAAATTGTACTTACCCTTTACAAAAGCTATTGCTGCAAGATAACAACCCCAAAAAACAAACAAAAAAGCGTGCCTGTGTGTAAACCACACTGGCGGTGCAAACCCGTGAAACACAAGCATAACATCAGTTGAGAACATGCTGATAAACAGCACAAAAAGCACCGAGCCTGCAACAATTTTATGCTTTTTCTCTATGTTTTTTGCGGCAAAAAAGCACAATAGTAATATAAGTGTTAGCGTGCCTGCATATACATTCGGCAAGTCGTTTACCAAGTTCGGGTGAAAAAAGCCAAACGGCAAAAGCCTTGCAAGAAATTGAACTAGCGAAAATTCCGTTGTTAGGTAAAGTTCAGCGCTTAACCCAATACCCTTGCTTGCCTTAATGTTTGCAAGCGCAGGAAAAAGTAAGCAAGCGCTAATTAAGCCACCTATAAGCGACGCAGCCGCAAACCTCAAAAAGTGCCAAGTTGTTTCCTTATTTATGCTAATTTTTAAGTTTCGTGTTAAAATTACCCCAATTTTATTTTTATCTTTCCTCATTAAAATAATATTATACAAAAAGTATAATATTATAAACAAACAAACCATATACGCTATGTAAAAATTCACAAACACTGCCATAGCTAGTGTTATGCAATATATATATGGTTTTTTTGTCTCAATCAACACGTCTATGCCATAACATATTACAGGAAGTAATATAAGTACATCATGCCACATAAAATTTTGCATATAAACAAAAACGTAGCCTGAAAACCCATACGACAGCGCTATTAGTATTATTTTGTTTGAATTACTAGTTAGCTTTTTACTTAAAAAAAATGCCATTGTGCAGCACATTAAAATTACTTTCGCACAAACAACAAACGTTGTTAAAGTGCCATAATGCACAGGGTTTATAAGAACATATAATAGCACAAACGGGCTTGCGGCATAGTATGCAATAATGCCTGTCATGTTGCCGCCAAGGCTTTTGTAAAGGCTGTAATCCATGCCATTATTTTCTATAAATGCGTTTCTGGTTTGCGCAAAATAGTTAATATATTGCCCGTTTAAATCGCCCGTTAAAAATGTGCCATCGCCAAAAGGTGCCATTTGAAAAACAAGGCAAATAGCAAGCATTATAAAAGCGCTTAAAGCGGCTGTTTTTAAAATAATGCTGTTTTTTAATGCATTTATCCTCATGGCTCTCCTTTCAAGACACAGCTATTAATTCGCTTCATATTTTTAATTAATTTTCTCGCCGTTTTATAGCCTTGTAATTATTAATTATTTGCACTGCAAACCAAATTGTAGCATTTAGCAAAAGCGGCACGCTAAGCAATATAATAACTTGCCTGTTTGTAAGGGCAAAATGGCGCCACAGCGGTATATCTTTGTTTATAGTTAAATTTGTAAACGTATATGTTTGCCCGTGCAAACTGCCTAAATCCAGCCTAATTTTCACAGTGTCTTTATCCGGCATAACATAAAAAACATCTCTACTCTCGCCAAAAGGCGGCGCAAGCCTTTTTAAGCTTGAAAAATCGTCCGCAAAGTTAGTAGCGTAATAAGCACTTACCACACCTACGGCCGATGTCTCCAATTCGTAATAAATGCTATAAATATTACCATTTGTACTATTGTATATTATTTGTGGGTCATCACTTACAGCAATTACAGTGTTATCACTTATAATCTCCATATTAACCAGTTCAAAGTCTTTCGGTTGCAAGTGCTCTTCTTGCGGTTTAAATAGCACAGCATATACCATATTAAATGCGCCGTTTAAAATATATATTAAAAAAACAGCGGCGTAAATATAAATTAATGTGTATTTTTTCATATAAAAACGCTCAATAAATTTTTTCATTAGCCAACACCGCCCATAAGTTCAAATACCGGCTTTTGCATGTCGTCATAGCTAACAACTTTATAAACAGCAGATTTATCACCGTCACAGCTATCAAGGTTGTCGCTAAACAAAACGCCAAATTCTTGCACTAAGCTGTAACTGCTTTGCTCTACAAGTACATATGCGCAATCGTTTTCGTGCAGATAGTCTAAAAGCTCGTCAAAACTCATTTCATATGCGTAAATGTCGTCGCTTTCACTTCCGCTTAGGGTAAGTGTGCCGCCGCCAAAGCTATAATCAAGTTGTAGTGGCAACACACCGCTTGAAAATTGAAACCACATGTTACCATTGTCCGACTGGCTTATAAAAAATATTTTTCCCTCAGGCTCTTCACCTATAAGCTCTACAACATCTTGTGCTGCCTTCACTGTCTGCTGCCTTTGATACAAATACCCATCATGGTAATCAACGAACGTCATGCCTTGCGGCACGTAAGAATTAAACCTATATATAAACAAACAAAGTATTAATAATAATGTGCCATTCGGCAATATCATCAGCCACTTTTTCGCATTTAAAGCACTAATGCACAAAAGAAAAACAGCCGCAACAAACCAGCCTATAAAGTACGGGTAAATATAACGCTCGTAACCTATAAGCTGTGTTGCTGTTTCACCTTTAAAAATAAATGCATACGTAAACCCTATAAATGTGTGATACGCAGCAAAGCCCAAGCTTGAAAGCAGCATAAAGCTAACACAAGCTTTGCTGTGAACTTTATCTTTAGAAGAAAGCGCAGCTATTGTTAAAACGCATAATATGCCTACTGTTATAACTGCGGACGAGCCAACCATTGACATGGGAAAGTTAAAAAACGCCAGCACCATTGCAGACATGGTATCGCTAAAAAATTGGGTTGTGTTTATGCCAAAAAGCTGTGTTACACCCATTACAAGCATACTTACCATGCCTATTTCTTCAGTTCCACCAATGTTTCCAAGTGGGTTTGCGCCTGTTATTTTGCCAATGTATGCTGCCCAAACAAAAAATGTAAGCAAAACACAGCTCAGAATCACGCCTATATGCGCAAATTTTGCACGAATGCCTAAAACATTCCAAAATTCAACATTTTCACCCTTTGTAAAAAACAAAATATCTATTGCAATTATGCCCCAGGCTATCAAAGCGAACGGAAGCGCTGTATCGCGTGTTAAACAAAGCGCTGTAATAACAAGCGCCGTAGGCAAAAGCCGAGGATTACCATCTATGTTTTTCAGCGCATAGTACACTATAAAAACACCACAAAAAAGCCATGCCATAGGCACGTCAGAGTGTGCGTTCATATATACATTCGACGGCTCTTGTAACTGCACATAAATTGTAAACACATATGGCACTAAAACAAATATAAAAAACGGCACTGCGGCAAACTTTTTATTTGCCCCTTGAAACGGCGCAAGCGCCGCCACAATAACAGACAGCGCCATAATATTAAGTGCAACAAAAATTTTCCACTCTTCATAACCGCCAAAAAACTGAAAGAAATAGCTTAAAACTATAAGCCCCGGCTTTTGCGATGCTACCCAGTCCCACCCTATTTCGGCGGTTGTGTAAAGCTCGCTATAAACTTTCGTCATTTTAACAGCGGTACCCCAAAAGCTAAACTCATCCCAAGAGTTTAAAAGCGGTTGCCTTATTGCAAAAAACAGCGCCATAACGGCACTTATCGCCATAAAAATGTAAAACCAAAGCGTCATTTTCGGAAAAACTATTTTTTTCAATGCAAACAAAACAGCAATTGCAGCTGCAAGCAAAAAATACAAATAGCCACCAAATACAAGCAACCCTAACATGCCAAAAACTGTAAAATATATAATTGTAAAGCTAATTGCCGTTAAAGGTGCCGTAGCACCGTTAATTTTTAAAACAGCAGTTGAAAACACCGCATAAGCCCCCAGGGCAAATAAACTTATTAGCAAAAGTATAAATTCCATTAATTATCTCTCTAAATTCAATTTTGTAAGCCGAGTGCGGTGTTTAGGCACAAACGGTAACCACAACATGCTCTTTTTGGCACTGCGTTGCAACCTCTGCCAAAGGCACCTTAAAAGCTTAACCTCTCCAATGCCAAAAAATTGTCAAATTACCACAAATTTGCCGCGCCTACAATGCCGGCATTATTGCCAAGTGTAGCTGTTTTAACTTCGGGTATAGTAACTTTTTCCCCTGCATAAGAATTATTTTTAACATAAAAGTTCAATTTATCAGTCAAATATTCTTTTTCGTTAGAAATACCGCCTGAAATTAAAATAACCTGTGGGCGAATTATGTTTACAAGGTTAACAATTCCCTCTGCCAAAAGGCGTATATAATTGTCTACTACTAAAAGGGCTGTCTCGTCGTTCGCCCTTGCCGCTTTAAACGGAATAATTCCGTTCATTTTGTCGTTGTTCTCGCTATAAAGCTGTGCCATATATGAGCTTTTGTCTGTCTCTATCGCCTTTAGTGCGTCTCTAACAAGTGCTGTTGCGCTGGCATACATCTCAAAGCATCCCTTGCGCCCACACGTACATTTCTCGCCGTCTCTTACAATAACCATGTGGCCACCCTCGGCACCGCCGGGGCCGCCGCCCTCGAATATTTGCCCGTTCACAACAAAGCCCGTGCCAACGCCGGTGCCCAAAGTTATAAGCACAACACTGTCATACTCTTTCGCTGCGCCTGCAACAAATTCGCCCATTGCCGCGCAATTAGCGTCGTTGCTCATTCTAACAGGCCTTTTAAGCTTGTCACTAAGCTCTTTTTCCATAGGTATATCAATAAAATCGTAAAAATTGTTCGAGTATACAATAAGCCCTGTTGCAGTGTCAACAGTGCCGGGTGTTCCAAGGCCTATCCCCGCACAATCTTCAATGCGCACACCGGCATTTTTCGCCGCTATTTCAACAGTTTTTACAATATCTGCTGCTATAAGCTTCCATGTGCGCTGTGCTAAAGTGGGCATGGAATGCTGTGCAATAATTTCGTTCTTCTCGTTTACTATGCCTACCTTAATGTTTGTGCCGCCAAGGTCTATGCCTATGCGGTATGTACTATTTCCTGTGTCCATTTATTTGCACCTCATTTATATAATTACTTAGATTTATCGTTTTACCGTGTTTTAATCACAATATCATCGTTTTGTTGCAAGCGCGTACTAAACACGCCCGTATCTCCGTTAACAAAAAGCTCCACAGGCTCTTTCACATTGTCAAAGTCAATGTCTGTATGTATTAGCATGTCCATTAAGTAATACGGTTCATCATTCTTTTTTAATGGTAAATTTATCTTTTTACCGTTTAAAATAAATGTATGCTCTCGCATAATTTCGCTTTTAGCAGTAATTTGCGGTTCAAATTGTGCCGTTTCCTCTGCTGTTTCTTTTTTCTCGGCTACAATTGTGTCTGCCCCGCCACTGTTTTTTGCAACTACCGAAACAACAGCGCCGCTTGGAACAAGCTCGCTTGGTGGCAGGTGTACGCCGTTTACGGTTATTGCCGCGGCGTTAATTTTCATCAGCAATTCTTGCACCGTAAGCTGTGCGTCTTTGCCTGCCACTGCCGCAACAAAGTCTATTTTATCGCCTGCGTTTATAATGCGTGACGGCTGTGCCATTTGCCCATTTATCTGCAAAGAAGCCGGCACTGCCGTTTCACCTGCAAATATTTTGCGAACACCATCAACTTCTATAACTAAATTTTTGCCGTTTTTGCCAAGCAAATCTTGGTAAGTATAACCGTTCATCATTAAAATTTCAAGTGCGGTTAAGCTACCACTGCGAAACAGTTTTGCCGCCTCGCCGTTTAATGTAACCCTGTAACTGTCACTTATAAGCCCCAAAACAGCAGATATTGCAATACCCAGCGGCGTTGTGTACTCAGGTGTGTTAAGCTCTATATCTGTTGAAAACGCACTGTTTTTAAAGTGCATTCCTGCAATTGCAACACGCCTTTCGTCCATTTCAAGCTCGCTTGCAATTTTGTGGCACATGCCCTCTAGTTTACTGCCGCCACCTGCTAAAAACACAGCCGATGGCGCCCCGCCGTTCACTTGCTTAATTCGCTGAGCAATTTCGCTAACAAGTGCGTCGCTAGCCGGCTTTATATACTCAAGTGTTTCTTGCGGTGTAATTTTCTGCTCTATTCCCAAAATGTCGGTGTAGTTTACTGTGCGCTTCTCACTTAAAGACGCCTTAATCCTCTCAGCCGTGTTATAGTCAATAAGGCATTTTTTCATAAGCGTCTCTGTTATTTCATCGCCTGCCACCGTTGCCATTGTGTAGCCTATAACGCTTCCGTCGCGGCAAATAGCAATGTCCGACGTTCCCGCACCAATATCGACAAGCGCCAAATTTAAAAGCCTAATATCTGCCGGTATAGCGGCATTTAATGCGGCAATTGGCTCAAGCGTAAGGCTTGCAACTTCAAGCCCTGCCTTATTCATAACGGCATAAAGGCTTTCAATAACCTCACTTGGCAAAAACGTTGCTACTATTGTTGTTTCAATTTTTTTGCCCACATGGCTAAGCAAAGTGCGCATGGGGTAGTCGTCCACAAGTGTTTGCGTGCTTGTGTAGCCCACAAGGTACATTCGCCTGTCTTTGTCGGTTTTCAGCGCACTTTCTGCCGCACTTACTGCTTGTGCCTCCAGTTTTCCTATACTCTCCGCCGTAATTGTTTGCGGTGTGTCGTATTGTATGCTGCTTGTGCCCTGCTCTGTTTTCAAGGCACGGCCCGCCGCCGCAACACATGCCGATGTAAGCTTAATTTGCAACTTTTCCTCAAGCTTACTTGTTACGCTTTTCACTACATTTGCAACAAGGTCTATGTCCTCAATTTGCCCGTCCATCATGGTGCGTTTTTCGTGCGCCTTCGTTTCAACCGCAATAATTTGCACTTTTCCCTCATACTCTTTTGCCACCATGCCTATAACGTTCCTTGTGCCTATATCAAGCGCATATGTCAATCTCTCGTCTTGGGTTTTGTGTTCCATAATTTATTTCTCCGAATTGTAATAAAAGTAGGGGCGAACCTGTGTGTTCGCCCGAAATTCAGGGAATCCCCCAAGGTTTCGGGCTATCACATAGGATAGCCCCTACATTTTCATATTTTTTATTTACAAACCCTAAAATCGGTATAACTTAGTATTTGTTGTCCATATCATCTTCAACATCAATATAGCTCGGGCTTGAATTGTAGCTTGCGTCATAGCCACTATCATAACTTGCACTTTGCTCTGCTGCAAAGCCACCCATGTCTGACGGCAATGTAAACTTATTAATTGTGCCCATCATACCGTTAGCTTGTGTAAGAAGCTCTTCACTTGCAGCGGCAGACTCTTCACTTGTTGCGCTGTTCGATTGAACAACTGCCGAAATTTGGTCCATACCAACTGTCAATTGTTCAATAGCCTCTGCCTCTTCGCCAGCGGCTGTATGCAACATTTGAATTGCATTAACTGCCTCGCCTGCATAGCTAGCAGTTTTTTGCATTCCCTCTTCAACGCCAACAGTAATTTCAGCACCTTTTGCTACATATTGCATTAGCTCTTCGCTAAGTTGTTTTGTTTGTTTTGCAGCCTGGTCTGACTTAGAAGCAAGGTTGCGAACTTCGTCGGCAACAACTGCAAAGCCTTTACCGGCAGAGCCTGCACGTGCGGCCTCAACCGCAGCATTAAGTGCCAAAATGTTTGTTTGGAACGCAATATTCTCAATTGTGCCAAGAATTTTTGTAATGTTGCTTTGGCCCTCTTTAATATCGTCCATGGCTTTGCGCATTTCTTGCATTTTGCCGCTGCTCTCCATAATAAGGCCGCCGGCCATGTCTGATTTTGCTTTTGCGTCTGTTGCTGTAACAAGGTTTTGCTGTGCGCCTTGGTTAAGTTTTGTAATAGTTGCACTAAGCTCTTCAACTGCTGCAGCTTGCTCGGTTGTGCCCTGTGCAAGCACACTTGCGCCGTTTGCCACTTGGTCAGCGCTAGATGACACTTGGTCGCTCATAGTTTTAATGCCAACCATTGTTTTGCCCAGATATTGTATAGCACCTGTTAGGTTTGCTTTAATTGGTGCAAAATCTCCCGGGTAATCTTTTTCTATCGACTTTGTTAAATCACCCTTAACAATTGCACTTGTAACAGCTGTAATGTCGCCAATAATTTCGCCCATATTAGCTTGCGACATTCTTACATGCTCGCACATAGATCCCATTTCGTTATTAGATACATAATCGATAGGCTCACTAACATTACCCTCGCTAAAAGCTGTAATTGCTTTTTGCAACTGGCCAATAGGTACTAAAAGTGCTTTTAAAATGTCAATTGCTATAATAATTATAATTAAAACCGCTAACACAGCAATTGAAATCATAACAACTGTGCTAATCATTGATATTTGGTCTAACGTTTGTGCCCTGTTTTCCATATCTGTTTCAATTTCAAGCACTAATTCATCGCCTGCAGCTATAACATTTTGTATTTGCACAGAATCTTGTTCTACTATAATTGTGCGTGCAGTTTCTAAATCTCCGCTTATAAGTGCATCGTTAAGTGCTTGGAAATTACCGAACCACATATTAACTTGCGTAGTAAAATTTTGCACCGCTACACTTTCAGGAAAAACAGTGGCCATTATTTCAAGCGAAGAGTAAAGTTCATTAGAAAGAACTTCTACTTCACCCATGCTTTGCTCATCAAACCCTGCAATAGCTTGGTCGCGAAATAGCCTTGCAATGGCGTTAACATGGTCAACTGTGTCCTCAACATTAAGCACTTGTTGAACATTACCATCAATCATTTCGTTGTAGTCGTTATCAACTGTTGCTATTCTTGTTAGCGACAAAACAACAAGCGCCACCAAAAGCGCGACAATAACTACATAAGACCCTATAAGCCTTGTTTTAATAGAATAGTTTTTCAATTTTAGCATAATAACTCCATTCTGCCGCATAACTGCGACACTTTGTGTGAAACTAAAACTTTAGCATTACGACTGTGCATAAGTTTCGTTGAGCGTAGCACGCCTTTTATTGGTAGACGTTTACCATTTTTTAATTTTTTGTGCAAAATTCCACTTACTTTATAAGTTTTATAAACCCAAAGTTAAATACAATATAATCTTAACATATCGGTCGAATTTTGTCTATGATAAAAGCAAAAAATTGCTGATTTTTTTGTTAGAAAGTACTAAATATTAGTTGCAAAAAATACACCATCATATTTCGCCGTATTTTCCTTTATTAACATCTGCCACAATGTTTCCGTTAACCAAAGTTATAACACGCTTTCTGTAAATATCCACAAGTTTCTTTGCATGTGTTGCCATAATTACTGTTATGCCGTACATGTTCAGCTCTAAAAGTAGGTGAAAAACGTCCCATGCAGTGTCTTCATCAAGGTTCGCTGTTATTTCGTCTAAAACAAGTATAGACGGGTTTGCAAGTAGCGCACGCGCAAGCTCTACACGCCTGCTTTCGCCTAAAGAAAGCTCTGCCGGGTATCTGTCCTGCACGTCTTTCAGTGCAACAAGGTTTAGCGCTTTATCTATGCGTTGCTGCGGTGTATACTCT
Organism: uncultured Bacteroides sp.; assembly: GCA_964369785.1. Lineage (GTDB taxonomy): Bacteria > Bacillota > Clostridia > Oscillospirales > Ruminococcaceae > Ruthenibacterium. Next base: position 10,145 of record CAYJHA010000001.1, on the reverse strand, counting down.
TTTGTTCGCGTCATGTGCGCAAAAGGCTCTAAATTTTGATATATCGTTGTTTTTCTGGTAAGATGAGACAATTGCGGCACAAAGCCAATGCGTATATTTCTTTTTATTTTTCCACGCGTTGTTAGCCGTTTTGCATTTGCCCCACACAAAAAAACGTTTCCTTTTGTTGGGCGCACTGCACCTGCCATAACATGCAGCAATGTGCTTTTGCCTGCCCCACTGCTACCTGTAACAAACACAAATTCGCCCCTTTTAACAGACAAATTTATGTCGCTTATCGCCACAAAAGGCTTTTTTTCTTTTGTGAACGTAACATTCACATTGTCTAAACGAATTTGTGGGCTGGTTATCGCAAAATCACATCCTTTCCAAAATATACAATGTTTAATCCGAATTATTGCATAAATTTATTTAGTATAAAATATTGTTATTTTTTAAAAATAGATTTATTTTTGCACATGCGCATATTTAATGTTTTGTCAGCTTTTTGTAGCCTCAACAGCAAATTTTTATTTTTCTTTGCCGCCTCAAACAGCTCTGCCGCAATAGGCTCTTTGCACTGAACGGCAAAAATTACATCTTGAAAAATTTTGCTATCTTGCTCCCCCAGCTCTGTGCACTGCTTTTTTAAAATGCGCTCATACTCAAGCATTTTGTTAATTTCTTCTCTTCTCTCGCTTAAATACATGCGCACTGTCACATCGTCGTTTGTCTTTATTGCGCTATCAAGCTCTGCTGTAAGTTCAATAGCTTCCAGCAGAGCAATGTTCATCTTTTTTAAAACTTCATGCGCGGCGCTCACATCTGTTTGTTTAATCACCCGTAGGCACCACCCTTGCAGTTGAAGGCGCATTATCGACGCCCGTTGCCATAGCGTTCTTGTCTGCTTGCTTAAAAGAGTCTCTCAGCTCTGTAACATGCCTTTTAATTCGCTCTAGCTCATTACCGTTGCGCCCAATTTTTACTCGCATAAGCGTAAAGCAAAAAAACTCATAAAGCCTGTTTAACTCTCGGCTTATAGGGTAGTTATAGTCTAACGTGTTTTGCAAGTAATGCACTATATCAAGGCATTTGTCAACCACAATTGCACTTTCATTAAACTTTTTTTCGTTCATCAAAAGCTGCGCTTGTATAAGCTTTTTTAAAAGGCCATCATAAAGCATAATTAACAGCTCACCGCTCGTCATAGTGTCAAGCGATTGCTCTTGATAATGTTTATATCCGCGATTATCCATGCATTAATATCCTTTCAAAATAGCTTTTACAACTTATTAGTTGTACTTATTCTCAGCTTACATAAACCGATAAGAAGTAACCCGAATACGTTTATTCCCTAACGGCCAAACCCTATGTGTTTTACAAAATTACATTCCGCCCATCATGCCCGAAAATGTAGAACTTTGAGCATTCATCTCGTTTATAAGAATTTCTAAGTTTGTAAACTGTGCGGTGTAGTAGTCAACTTGGTCTGCAAGTTTGTCTGCCCACTTTTCAATTTCTTCGTCAATTTCGCTCATTTCGTCAAGCATTCTGTTGCTAATTGCGCTTGTAGGCGAATATTGCGAGCCTGCGCGAACTATAAGCAAGCCCTTGGGCTCACCCGTCGGCTTAGCGTATGTGTCAACAACATCGCTAAGGCCTTGCATTATACCATCAAACGAAGATCCGCGGTCTGTCGAGTTTGTGAAAACCTCCTCAACACTGTCAGGGTCTTCTTCAAGTGCTATTTTCATTTGGTTTGCATCTAAAGACAATGTAGAAAGCCCGTCTTGATAATTAACAGTAATTCCTATGTCTTCAAGCGCACCCGATGTTGCGCCAATGCTTTCCATAACCTCGCGCAAATCAGAATAAAGCGCAGAAAGTTCATTGTCCATAAACAGTATGCCTGTTTTTGCCTTTTCTTCATACGCCTCTATTTCGCTTTCAGACAAATCTGCCCTGTCAGCGTCAGAAAGCGGCTCGTATCGGTCACCACTGCTTGTTTCAAGTGGTGTATCTGAATACGCCTTTTTAACGTATTCCATAATCTCGTTGTAATCCTCAACCATTTCGGCAACAGTTTCTATAATTTTATCACTGTCCGACGTTGTTTTAAACGATACAGCCTCGCCGCCTGTCGCAAACATTTGCTCTGCTGTCAAAGCGCTGCCATCCTCTGCGTTTCCGTTTGTTATAACGCCGCTATATGTGCCCTCGTTAAATGTGTCTTTAAGTGTAACGCGCATACCGTCTAAATCAAACGTGTTGTCACTTCTCACTAGTGTAACAGTCTCACCGTTAACTGTCGCGCTTAAAACTGCGTCTTGCCCTTTTGTGTATGAAGACGAACCCGTGGCTGCCTCGGGGTCTCCGAATAAAGCTGTACCTAAAGCACCGCCAAACTCTATGTCACGGCCTGTTCCTGTCTTGTCGCTTTGGAAAACAAACTGGTTAGACGTTGTAGAATAGCTAGCTGTAACACCAATTTCATCGTTGGCATTTATATTGCTTATAATGTCATTAATCGTAGTATCTTCATCGAATGTGCCAACAGATGTGCCGTTAATTGTAAACGTCATATCACCCGTATAGCCCAAATCTTTCAGTGTCATCTCCATATTAACAGACGTCGACATCTCACCGTCTTTACCAAAGCCGAGCGTCTCGCCTACACTTGAAGAAACTTCAAAAGAAGAACCTGCCTGAACGCTGAATTCCAAAGCGCCTGCGGCCGTTTGTGTAACGCTTACTTTGCCCGTGCCGTATTCATCTGCAAGTGCATCGTTAATTTTATCTGTAAAATTGTCTGATGTCCATGTGTCATCTATTTTAATTGAAGAACTTTCGCCATTAAATGTAAAGTTTATAGATTTACCGCTTAAGTGCTCCAAAGTAGGAACTTCGCTTGTATATGTTCCGTCTGCAAAAGCAACAGAGCTAACAGGGTTTTCTAAATCTTGCAAGCCAAGTGTCTCGGCAATTTTGCCGCTTGCGCTTTCTATGCCAACTGTATTGCTGCCCTCAAGGTCTGTAAATTTAATTGCGCCGCCCTCAACCGAAACGCCTATTACGTCGCCTGCCTTATGTGAAGAACCGTCTGTGAAAACCAGGTCCATGTCTGCAATTTTTTCACTTATTGCGTCTGCAAAGTCTTGCGCTGTAATTGTGCCTGTGCCGTCCTCACTCGCGTCAAAAAACTCAAGCTCGTCAAAATTTATCGAGATTGTTTTTGTGCCGTAAGTTAGCTCAATTTCACCCTCAAGGTCACTCACGGTAACAGTGCCGTCAATGCCGTCTGCCATAGGCTCTGCCGTTAGCGTTGCACCGGACGATGAAATTGAAGTGCCACCCGCATTAAGCAAATTTTCTGCGCTTGTTCTGTATGTAGTTGAAGTTGCAAGTTGAGCAACAGCGTTAATAAGCACGTCACTGTCTGTGTCTCCCGTGGCGCTAATCATGTCGGCAAACTCGCCCAAAGTTTCCGTAACGGAAGCATTTTGGAAAAACGATGCCGACGACAAGTTAGTTGACGATGTGTAAGAGTTGTATTTATTATCGAACTCTATAAGCATATTAGTAATTGTTTGAATGGCCTCTTGCTCCCATTGAACCATAGTACGGTCGTTCTCAAGGTTAGAAATTTTCATCTCATAACTCTCAACCATTCCTTGAATCATCGCCTCTGTGTCAAGGCCGCTGGCTAGGCCGGATATTATATTAACGCTCCTTGAACCATATATAGAGCTACTTGAAACACTTGATACTGATGACATAATAATCTCCGTTCTTTATTTTTAATTGACATTGTGTGTTTATTTAGTTAAAATATAATTAGAGTATATCTAAAAGTACTCTCATTGATATATATCGTCCGCAAAAACAGAAAATTAAGCACATTTAAACAATTTTAAAAAAATTCACATTTGCTTTTTATTATAAAGGGGAAATTGTATGTCTGCAACAATTATAACTATAACAAACCAAAAAGGCGGCGTAGGTAAAACAACAACTGCCGCCGCTCTTCTATCAAGCCTTGGCAACAGGGGCGCAAGCGTTCTCGGTATTGATTTAGACCCACAAGGCAGCCTAGGTTTCAGCCTAGGGCTGGACATTGAGCACTGTACAACTGTTTACGACGTTTTCCGCGAAACTGTCGATGTAAACGACGCAATTCACAAAGCAGGCCCTTGTGACATGCTACCATCAAACATATTACTTTCCGCGGCTGAACAGCAGTTTACACAGCCGGGGCGTGAATTTATGCTAAAGGCGGCAATAGCGCGAATTAAAAAAAAGTACGACTACATTATAATAGACACACCACCGGCGCTCAATATTTTAACAGTTAACGCATACGTGGCAACAGACAGCATTATAATACCCATGGCGCCTGAAATATTAAGCCTTCTTGGCGTGTCTCAAATTAAAGACACAATTGAGAGCGTTCGCAGCTACTACAACTCAAACCTAAAAATACTTGGTATTTTGCTTAACAGGTACGACAAGCGCCTAAATTTAAACAGAGAAGTAAACGAGCTTGTTCATCAAATAAGCACACAACTTGGCACTAAAGTGTTTGATGTTAAAATAAGAAGCAGTGTTGCGGCTGCTGAAGCACCTGCACACGGCGCAAGCGTTGTAGACTACGCACCGTTCTCAAACCCTGCGCTAGACTTTGAAAAGCTATGCGATGTTTTGGTAGGCAGCAGTTTACCATATAAACACCCTGCCCCGGTTGCAAGTAGCACTTAGTAAGTACACGGCATATACTTTTACAAAAAACATAAAATAGGAGGGCGCTAATGGCAACAAAACGTTCATCTAAATCGTCCAGTAAAACAGAACATGTGCTAAACTTGCTTTCAAACCCTGCGCAAGAAGCGGCGGCAAACGAAACGCAAGAAGAAGCAACATCACAAATAAATGAAGCTAAAGCACCGGCCGCACAAAACGAGCCGCAGGTGCAAGGTGCACAAAAGCAAATTAACGTGCCCATAGTTGAAGTTGCACGAACCGACCACGAGGAAGTAGCCGACAAAATTTCAAGTGCGCTTGACACCGCACTGAACGAAGAGCTTGAAAAGCAAGGCGAAGCACAAACAGCGGCAAATGAAACACCCGAAGTAAACACGCCAGACAGCCCACCCATTAAAAGCGACATAAAAAGCGACACAGAAAAAGAACCGGCAGAAGAGCAAAATAATGATGATGCTCCCGTAGAAAATGCTGAAAATGTTACTGTTTCCAAATCGTCTGCTGAAAACAACGAAGAGCTCAACATGCGCCTTGCAGACGAAGCGGAGAGCTCTGAGTTTGTAAACGTAATGGAAGAAGTTGTCGAGTCGATGATTGACAAGTACATAGACATGTTTAAAGTTTGCAAGTGCCCACGGTGCTATGCAGACATTAAAGCGTACGCCTTAACAAGGCTACCGTCAAAATATGTGGTGCTCTCAAAAACAACTCGTGCACCAATGGTAAGTTTTTATGCAAGAAAATTTGAAACGGAAGTAAAAAACCAATTAATTTTTGCTACCAGTTTAATAAAAGAGTCTCCACGCCACTCGGCAGAGTTTAGAAAAAATTATTAACGTATATTGTTTTTTATGTTAATATGGGTTTAAAGTGGCAATGTCTGCTTTTATGCAGCTTTTTTAAAAACAGCCTATACAAACACTTTGCACGTTTGCGTCACCATGTTTCAACTAGTTAAAAAACAAAGTTCACCTACGCTAAGCGCCGGTTGCAGTGCCTTGTTTACAGCAAGTGCCAGCAATGCCGACGCTTTTTCTATTACAGCGTCAATATCTTTAGGTGTTACGGTAATTGTCTTGCTTGCCTCTTGCAAATGCCAGTTTGTAATTGTGGGCACACCCACGGCAATTGTAGGCACGCCCAAACTCTCAGCATCCAAATTGTCGCCCGTTTTCGGCTTTAGCCCTGTGTTCGATATTTGCACGCTTGCGCCCATTCGCTGTGGTGAAAGCGTGTAAAGGCTGTCAATTATAACAGCACACACAGGCTTCATCTCGCCTATAACGCCTTTCAAAACACTAAGTGTTTCAAGCCCTGTTGCCCCACAAACGCCCGGGCTAATTGCCGCCACTTGCCTTAAAGGGAAGCCTTTTACTTGCTTTTTGTTTGTTACAAAAATTTTATCGGCAGTTTCAGGGCCCAGGCTATCTGCCAAAACCGCCCTATTGCCAATGCCCACCACAAGCACAGTTCCTTTTTGCGGCAAAAGCGCCTTAATATTTTGCGCAACGGCGCACACAAATGCTTCGTTTGTAGGCTCCACTTGTGAAAGGCTTGGCATATCGTACGTAATATAGCTTCCTTTCGCACGTCTCAATCCATTTTTTGTAATCTCAACATGTGTGCAATTTATTCCAGCCTTTGTTGAACTTTTTATTATTACGCCACGCGGCAAAGTTTTACATCTTTTCGAGTATATTTCACACGCAATATCTGTGTATATATTGTGCATTTTCAGCCCAACTTTCATAAATTTAAACTTTTTTTCAAAAAACCCTTGCCCTCAAGCAAAAAAAATGGTATTATTAATTGCAACTGTTTTGGTATTAAGGAGGTGGTTAGATGCCTAACATTAAATCGCAAAAAGATAGAGTAGCTCAAACAAAAAAAGAGGCTGCACGCAACAAAGCAATAAAGTCAAATTTAAAAACAGTCGTCAAAAAGGCTGACGCCGCCATTTCGCAAGGCACGTCAGAAAAAGACGTACAAGTTAAATCAGCTATTTCGGCAATTGATAGAGCTGTATCAAAAGGTGTATTACACAAAAAAACAGCTTCTCGCAAAGTTTCTCGTTTATCAAAAGCCGCAGCTAAATAAGTTTTTATAATTATTGCTTCACTTGCAGGTGACGGAGTTTTCCGCCACCTGCATTTTGTTTTATTTAGCCACTCCGTTTAGTATTCGAACTCACCTCAAAGCAGATACACTTTGAAATGCCTAGCTTTGGTCTTTGCTCTTTGCCAAAATGCCGGCTAAAAAAGCACACACTATTGTAACGGTTATGCCGCCGGCAGAAGCTGTAAGGCCACCGGTAAAAGCGCCAAGCAGCCCCGTTTCGTCAACTGCTTTGCGCACACCTTGCGCTATAACGTTGCCAAAGCCCAAAAGCGGCACAGTTGCGCCACTGCCGCCAAACTGTGCAATATACGAAAACACGCCAAGCCCACCTAAAACAACGCCTGCCACAACGTAACCCACAAGTATGCGTGCCGGTGTAAGCTTTGTAAAATCTATTAACAGCTGGCCCACCACACACAAAAGGCCGCCAACAACAAACGCTAAAATATAATTCATGTTCCACCTCCTATTTCCACTAGGTGCGCAATGGCAGGTATTGCCTCGCCTTGCAAAAACGTTGTTTGGCTCATAAGCGCACCTGTCGACAAAAACAAAATGCGGCTTAACTCTCCGCCTTTTATCTTTGGCAAAACGTCACAGCACAGCACTGTGGCACTGCACGCAGCGCCGCTACCGCCTGCTTTTACGTGCTGTTTCTCCACATCAAAAATTAAAACTCCGCAATCTTTATGGTTGTAAAGGTCTATCCCCTCTTTTTTCATAATTTCTTTTAACAGCTCACTGCCAATGTGCCCTAAATCTCCCGTATAAATTGCATCAAAGTCTTTTGGCTCACGCTTTGTGTCGCTAAAATGCTTTAATATAGTGTGTGCCGCCGCAGGCGCCATTGCCGCACCCATGTTATTTATATCGCTAATTTCAAAATTTACAACAGTTCCAAATGTTGCGCTTAAAATATTCGGCGGCTGGGCTTTGTTTGCAACAATTGCGGCGCCTGCACCCGTTACCGTCCACTGTGAAGTAGGCGTACGCTTGCCCCCGTAGTTCAGCGGCGTGCGATATTGACGCTCTGCCGCACAAAAATGGCTGCTTGTTGCCGCCGCGGCAATGTCCATTGCGCCTGCACTAACGGTACATGCCGCAAGCGCAAGCGCCTGTGTCATAGTACTGCAAGCGCCGTAAAGCCCCACAAGCGGCACATCAATTTCGCCCATTGCATAGTGCATAGCCGTGCACTGGCTTTGCAAATCTCCACCGAACACTGCGTTTAAATCTTTTGTTGTAAGTTCACACTTTTGAAGTGCTGTGTGCAAACATTGCTGTATCATTCTGCTCTCGGCTTTTTCCCACGTTTTTTCGCCGCACTTAGTGTCGGGCAGTAGCACATCAAATTTATCTTTCAGCGGCCCTTCGCCCTCTTTTTTACCACCCACCGCTGCATAACCAATAATGCTCGGCGGCGTGTCGAAAATTATTGTCGAGCCCAAACGTCTCACTGTGCACCACCCCCTGTTAAAAAGAAGTATATAATACCATATACCACACCCGACAAAGTGCCATAAACTATAACAGGCCCCGCAATAATAAACATTTTTGCGCCTATGCCTGTTATAAATCCCTCACATTTAAATTCTATTGCAGGCGCAACAACAGCGTTTGCAAAACCTGTTATAGGCACAAGCGTGCCGGCACCTGCCTTTGCCGCAATTTTTTGGTACCAGCCAAGGCTTGTTAATATTGCCGACAAAACTATAAGGCTTAGGCTTACAAGAAGTGCGCTGTTTGCGCCTATAAAGCCTAAATACACGTAAACGGTGTGAAGCGCTTCGCCTAAAGTGCAAATTGCACCGCCTACTATGAAAGCGGCTATACAGTCTTTAAAAACGGTAGAGCGCGGTGCTATTTTTTTGTTAAGCTCTGCATACTCTTCTTTTGAAATGTTCATTTTTCTTTGTCCTTTATAAAGTAATTTGTGTAAAGTTTGCCCTAAAACAAGAATTTTTATACAGGTTTTTAATGTATACATTAAGCACAATTAAGAAAGCCAAAAAAGCAGGAAAGCCAATAAAAGTAATAAAAATTGTAAAATTTTAGGTTTCTGAAATTTTTACATCAAATTTTGTAGAAAA
>CAYJHA010000001.1:0-1100 GCA_964369785.1 uncultured Bacteroides sp. | reverse complement strand
TAAAAATTGTAAAATTTTAGGTTTCTGAAATTTTTACATCAAATTTTGTAGAAAAATTAACTAAATCATGTTATAATCTCTTTAAAGATAACGATATTTTTATTGTAGTAACTAATCGCTAATTTCTAACCGCGGAGGTAAATTGTGCAAAAACTATTTAAAAAAATTGCAAAGCGCACTCAACGTTTAATTGAAAATGCGCGCAAAGGAAATATACTCGACATCGCACTTTTCGGTGCAGGTGTTGCTCTTATAATAGCAATAATCGCTGTAATAATTGTGCTTGTTTCAAGCAGCATTGGCACAAGTAACAGCGAAAGTGCCACGGGTTCTTTAAATGCACAAGGCTCTTCTTCTCTCAGCCTTTCAGGCAACGCAAGCGGGCAAACAACCGATAGCGCCATAAACCCATTTGGGCAAGGCGAAAGCAGTGCAACCTCTCAAAGCAATGCGGCCGCTTCAAGCTCGTCTGCAAGCGTGTCTTCCGGCTCGTCGTCTTCATCGGCTTCGTCATCAACAGCAGTCTCATCATCTTCTACGGCGCAAACAACACCTTCTTCAAGCACATCAACCTCCACTAGCGCACCACATTCGCACACTTACACAGAGTGGGTGCGCCTTGCAGCAGTGTGCGAGGCAGGCCATGAAGAGCGCACGTGCACAACTTGCACCACAGAAACTGACGGCCACAGGCAAACACGCACTGTTTTAGCTATTACAGAGCATAACTGGGGCACACAAACGCCACTTGAAGATGATGTAACAGGCGACATTATAGGCTTTTCGACAACATGCTCACAATGCGGCGCTATTTGGGAAGAGTACTATGAAGAGGACGACGAAGAGCCATAATTTTTTGTTCGCCTTAAAACTCAACTTATTTTTATCGCTCTATTTTTGCGCATTTTTCATTGCCTCATTATAAAAAAATCAAAAAAATCAAAAATTAATATTGACATTTGTAATATGTATGTGTATAATTATTAGGTAACCCAACGGGAGATGATGTAAGGCCCCTTGGTAAGGCCCCTTGGTCAAGCGGTTAAGACGTCGCCCTCTCACGGCGAAATCAGGAGTTCGATTCTCCTAGGGGTCACCAC